>CAJXIS010000043.1 GCA_913054115.1 uncultured Acidimicrobiaceae bacterium
CCGATCTTCGGATCGCCTTGCTGATTCTCTCGCTCACGATGAGCAGGCGCATGGGAAGCGAGAGAATCGGCAAGGCGATCCGACTGCTGTCCGAAGCCGACCTGGACCTCAAGGGGCGGACGGCCTGGCCGCCCGAGCTGGTCGCCGAGGTACTGGTGGCCCGCCTGGCGAGCATGAACCGCCGCTAGGCGGCCACGGGCTCAGGCGTCGAGGGCGTTGATGCGCTTCTGGAGGCGGGACTTCTGACGGGCAGCGGCGTTGGCGTGGATGACGCCCTTGGCAGCAGCCTTGTCGATCCGCCGCATGGCGGTGACGAGCTCCTCGGCACCGCCCTCACCGGCCTCGGCGGCGGCCACGGCGGCCTTGGTGCGGGTGCGCAACTCCGAGCGCACGGTGCGGTTGCGCAGCCGGCGCTTCTCGTTCGTGATGTTCCGCTTGATCTGGCTCTTGATGTTGGCCACGGGGGCGCAGGTCCTTCGTAGAGGGAAAATCTCGTCGGGTGTCGCCCACTGGGGCGCCCCGTTCACGAACCGGTGCCTCATGCAACGGCGACCGCCAAGGCTAGCGGGGAGCACCGGAAACACGGCGGCAGAACCCGACGGGACAGGCGTCACGCGGCCAACGTCGCCGCTCCCGGTACCGTCAGCCGACGATGGACCAGTCGCGACTGCGGAACACCGCGATCATCGCCCATGTGGACCACGGCAAGTCCACCCTGGCGGATCGCATGCTCGAACTCTGTGGCGCCGTCGACCCACGCCAGATGCGGGCCCAGTACCTCGACTCGATGGACCTCGAGCGCGAACGCGGCATCACCATCAAACTCCAGAGCGTCCGGCTGGAATGGCGCGACTACGTCATCAACCTCATCGACACGCCCGGCCATGTGGATTTCAGCTACGAGGTGAGCCGCTCCCTGGCCGCATGCGAGGGCGTGATCCTCGTCGTCGATGCCGCCCAGGGCATCGAGGCCCAGACCCTCGCCAACTGCTACCTGGCCCTCGAACACGACCTGGAGATCGTGGCCGCCCTCAACAAGATCGACCTCCCGGCCGCCGAACCCGAGCGCTACGCCGAGGAGATCGAGAAGGTGCTCGGAATCCCCGCCGAGGACATCATCATGATCAGCGCCAAGACCGGCGATGGTGTCTCCGAACTCCTCGACGCCGTGGTCGCCCAGACACCGCCGCCGGCGGGCGACCCAGATGCACCGCTGCGGGCGCTCGTCTTCGACAGCAACTTCGACCAGTACCGCGGCGTTGTCTCCTCGATCCGGGTCGTCGAGGGCACGATCCGGAACACGGATGTGCTCCGCTTCATGCAGGCAGGGGTCAACCACGAGGTCGATGAGATCGGCGTGCGGCGACCCGACATGACCCCGGTCGACACCCTCGGCCCGGGTGAGGTCGGCTACCTCCTCGCCGGCGTCAAGGACGTGGGCGAGGCACGCTCCGGCGAGACGGTCACCGTGGCGAGGTATCGAGCCGAGGAGCCGCTCGAGGGCTACCGCGAACCGCAGCCCATGGTCTTTTCCGGCCTCTACCCGATCGATGGCGACCAGTTCTCGAACCTGCGCGAGGCGCTCGAGAAGCTGCGCCTCAACGACTCCAGCTTCACCTACCAGCCCGAGACCTCCGGCGCCCTCGGCTTCGGGTTCCGGTGCGGCTTCCTCGGGCTCCTCCACATGGAGATCGTGCGCGAGCGGCTCGAGCGGGAGTTCGGACTGAGCCTCATCACCACGGCCCCGTCGGTCGAGTACCGGGTGACCCGCACCAACGGCGAGGCCACCGACATCGACAACCCGTGCGACCTGCCGCCCGCAGGCGAGATCGCAGGCATCGAAGAACCCTGGCTGCTGGCCAAGGTCATCACCCCGACCGACTACACGGGTGCGATCATGGAGCTCTGCCAGGAGCGCCGTGGCGAGTACGTCGACATGACCTACCTGTCGCCGGAGCGGGTCGAGTTGACGTACCGGCTGCCGCTCGCCGAGGTGGTCATCGACTTCTTCGACCACCTCAAGAGCCGCACCCAGGGTTACGCCAGCCTCGACTACGAGCCCATCGGGGTGCAGGCCTCGAAGCTGGTACGGGTCGACATCCTGCTCCAGGGCGAGGTGGTCGACGCCTTCAGCATGATCGTGCACCAGGACGCCGCCGACTCCTACGGCCGCAAAATGACGTCGAAGCTCAAGGAACTCATCCCGCGCCAGCAGTTCGAGGTGCCCATCCAGGCGGCCATCGGCAGCCGGGTCATCGCCCGCCAGACCGTCCGGGCCTATCGCAAGGACGTGACAGCCAAGCTCTACGGCGGCGATATCACCCGCAAGCGCAAGCTGCTCGAGAAGCAGAAGGAGGGCAAGCGCAAGATGAAGTCCATCGGCCGCGTCGAGGTCCCTCAGGAGGCGTTCGTCTCCGCCCTGCGACTCGAGGACTAGAAACTCGCCACCCGGTAGCATCTGGCCATGCTCGAGGACCGCAAGGCCGCCATCCTGCGTGCGGTCGTTCAGGAATACATCGAGAGCGCCAACCCCGTCGGGTCCGGCCGCGTCGCCGACCGCTCCGGCATCGACGTCTCCACGGCGACGATCCGCAACGAGCTGGTCCACCTCGAAGAAGAGGGCTTCCTCATCCAGCCCCACACCTCGGCGGGCCGCATCCCCACCGAGAAGGGCTACCGGTTCTTCGTCGACGGCCTGCCAGGCCCCGGTCGGCTCGAGGCCGCCGACCGCGAGCAGGTCAGCGCCTTCTTCGCCCGATCACACAGCGAACTCGAGGTCATGCTGCGCGACACCAGCACGCTGCTCTCGGACCTGACCGGCAGCCCGGCGGTCGTCCTGGCGCCCGACCGCGACCATCAGGAGATCCGTTCGCTCCAGCTGGTCGGCCTCGGCCCACACCTCGCACTGCTCGTGCTCGTGATGGCCAACGGCGCCGTCGAGAAGCTGGCCCTCGAGTTCTCCGACGAGGTTCACGAATCGACCCTCGCCATCGCCACGGCGCACCTCTCGGGGGCGATGATCGGTTGTCACATGAGCGAGGCTCCCGAGCCCCCGACGACCGGGGACCCCGCCGTCGACCACGTGCTCGGTGCCGCACTGGCCCTGTTGGCCGACCGGGCGGCCGACCTCGAGGACGCGTTCGTGGGCGGCGCAGCACGGGTCGCCGACGTCTTCGACGACGTCGTCCTCGTCCAGCAGGTGCTCGACGTCCTCGAACGCCAGTACCTGGTCGTCGGCCTGCTCCGCGACGTGCTCGACCGCGGCCTGAGCGTCGTGATCGGCACCGAAACCCGGCTCGAGCCCCTCAACGAGTGCTCGCTCGTGGTCGCCCCCTACGAGATCGACGGCGACCGGGTCGGCTCGATCGCCGTGCTCGGTCCCACCCGGATGAACTATCCGCAGGCGCTGGCCACGGTCGCCGTGGTGAGCCGTCGCCTGGGCGACCGGCTGACCACGGGCTGAGCGTGACCATGACCCGCGACCTCGACGTGAACGACGCCTGACCATGCCCCGCGACCACTACGAAGTGCTGGGCATCGGACGGGACGCCACGGCCGACGAGATCAAGAAGGCCTACCGGCGCCTCGCCAGAGAAGCGCATCCCGACGCCAACCCCGGCGATCCCGGGGCCGAGGCCCGCTTCAAGGAGGCCACCGCCGCCTACGAGGCACTCTCCGATTCGGAGCGCCGCGCCCGCTACGACCGGTTCGGCCACGACGGCGGCGCCATGGGTGGACCGGCCGACCCCTTCGGCGGCCTTGGCGACCTGTTCGACACGTTCTTCAGCGGAAGTGGCTTCGGGGGGAGCGGCTTCGGCGGAAGGCTGCGCGGCCCGATCCCGGGTGAGGACCTCGAGGCGATCCTCGACCTCAGCTTCGAAGACGCCGTGTTCGGCTGCGAGGCCGAGGTCACCGTTCGCACTGCGGTCGCCTGCACGGACTGCGAGGCGAGCGGCGCCAGGTCCGGCACCTACGCCGAACGGTGTCGTGGGTGCGAGGGCAGCGGCCAGGTCAGGCGGCTCCGCCAGTCGGTCCTCGGACAGATGGTGACCTCCACGGTCTGCCCGACGTGCGGCGGTCGCGGCGAGTCGATCGAGCACCCGTGCGCGGCCTGCGACGGCGGCGGACGGGTGATCGAGAACGCGACCCATGCGGTCAAGGTGCCAGCCGGCGTCGACGAGGGCCGCCGCCTGCGGATGACCGGTCGTGGAGCCGTCGGTCCCCGGGGCGGTCCGGCCGGCGACCTCAACATCCGACTCCGCATCGCCGACCATGCGGTCTTCGAGCGGCACGGCGACGACCTGGTGCACCGCCTCCACCTTCCGGTCACGCAGGCGGCGCTCGGCGTGGAACTCGACTACGAGACCCTCGACGGCCCGGAGGTCCTCGAGATCCCCGCCGGCACGCAGACGGGAGCCGTGTTCCGCATCCGCAGCAGGGGAGCGCCCCACCTCCAGGGCCGCGGGCGGGGAGACCTGCTGATCGAGGTCGTGGTCGACACGCCGAGCGACCTGGGCGCCGAAGGGGAGGATCTGCTGCGCCGGCTCGCCGCGACCCGGGACGAGGCCGTGGCCGAACCGGGCGAGGGGCTCATCTCCCGGATCCGCCAGGCCTTCAACTGAGAGGGGCGGGTCCCGTGGCAACCGGGGAACCCGGGGCGAACCGAGGGCCTGACGGCACCGGTGGCCCCCACGCCTTCGTGGCCGACCTCCAAGCACCCGGGCTCGAGCCGGGCGACCGGCTCCACCTGGAGCGGGTTCTGCGCCTTCGTGCCGGTGATCCGTTGACGGTCGGCGACGGCGACGGTCGCTGGCGGGACTGTCTGTTCGGCGCATCCCTCGAGGTGGTCGGCCCGGTCGTCGAGGTCCCGGCACACATCGACGAGGTCGCCGTCGGCTTCTCGTTGCTCAAGGGAGGCCGACCGGAGATGGTCGTCCAGAAGCTGACCGAACTGGGTGTCGACCGCATCATCCCGCTTCTGGCCGAACGGTCGATCATGGGTTGGGACGCCGACAAGCGAGCCGTGCAGCATGAACGGTTCGTCAAGGCTGCACGCGAGGCCGGCATGCAGTCGCGGCGTGTCCGGCTGCCGGTCATCGAACCGGTCACCCCGGCGCTCGAGGTCATCGGTCGTGCCGGAGTCGCCCTCGCCCAGTCGGGAGGGCGGCATCTGGACGCCGGAAGCCGGACCGTCCTGGTGGGACCGGAGGGCGGCTGGAGCCCCGCCGAGGTGGTCGGCGGCGATCTCGTGGACCTCGGACCGACCGTGCTCCGAGCCGAGACCGCTGCCATCGCCGTCGGCACACTGCTGACCGCGCTCCGTGACGGACGGGTGATGCCACCGCGCTGAGCGCATGCGATTCCGGGAACCGATCCACGGGTAGCCGCGCGTTTGCCACGGAGCGCGGCCGTCGCTACGCTTCCTCCTCACGCCGCGTGGTGGGCTCCGAACACCCACCAGCGAGATCGATGGGGAAACCAGACCGCATGACCGATGACGACGACCTCGCCTACCGACGACAGGTGGGGGAGCGCATCCGCCAGATCCGCCGCCAGAAGCGACTCTCCCTCCAGGATGTCGAGGCCCGCTCCGACGCCGAGTTCAAGGCATCGGTCCTCGGTGCCTACGAACGGGGCGAGCGGGCCATCTCCGTGCCGCGGCTCCATCGTATGGCCCGCTTCTACGACGTGCCCGTCGACCAGCTGCTCCCGGTCGAGGATGACGACCCCGGCGTTTCGAGCGACGGGTCGGCTGTGGCGCAGAAGGTCATCATCGACCTGGTGAAACTCCGGGAGGCCAAGGGCCCCGAGGCCGAGATGGTCACCCGCTACCTGACGATCATCCAGGTCAAGCGACAGGACTTCAACGGGCGCGTCCTCACGATCCGTCGTGACGACCTCCAGGCCCTGGCCGCCATCCTCGGCGCCGGCGTCGAGGAGACCATCCCCCGCCTCGACGAACTCGGGCTCCTCTTTCGACCGGCGGCCGGCTGACCGGCGTCTCCCGGGCGGGCAGCGGGTGCAACCGCACCGATTGAGCCATACGGGCCGCCGGTAGCCTCGGCGGCGACATGGGTGCATTCTCACGAGTCCTCCGCACCGGCGAGGGCAAGAAGATCAAGGCCCTCGAGGCCATCGTCCCCGATATCAACGCAATCGAACCCGAGATCTCGGCGCTCTCCGACGATGACCTGCGGGCCAAGACCGGCGAGTTCCGGCAGCGCATCGACGGCGGCGAGGAAATCGACGACATCCTGGTCGAGGCCTTTGCCGTCGTGCGCGAGGCGGCGATGCGGGTCATCGGGCAGCGGCACTACGACGTCCAGCTCATGGGCGGCGTGGCGCTGCACATCGGGTGGGTGGCCGAGATGCGCACCGGCGAGGGCAAGACCCTCGTCTCGACCCTGCCCGCCTACCTCAACGGGCTGGCCGGCAAGGGGGTGCACCTCTGCACCGTCAACGACTACCTGGCGACCCGCGACTCGGAATGGATGGGGCAGATCCACCGCTGGTTGGGCCTCGAGGTCGGCCTGGTGGTGCCCGGCGACCGGGACGCCGCCGCCAAGCGCCTCGCCTACGGCGCCGACATCACCTACGGCACGAACAACGAACTCGGCTTCGACTACCTGCGCGACAACATGGCCATGTCGCTCGACCTCAAGGTGCAGCGCGGCCACGCCTACTGCATCGTCGACGAGGTCGACTCGATCCTGATCGACGAAGCCCGCACGCCGCTCATCATCAGCGGACGCCTCAGCGACGCCGTCGCCCTCTACCAGCGCTTCGCAGCGGTCGTCCGCGGCCTGCAGCGCGACGTGCACTACGACTTCGACGAAGAGAAGCGGATCGTCGCCCCGACCGAGGAGGGCGTCCACGCCGTCGAGGCGGCGCTCGGCGTCGAGAACCTCTACGACCAGGTCTCCTCGAACCTCGTTCACCAGCTGCATTCGGCGCTCAAGGCCAAGGAGTTGTACCTGCGGGACAAGGACTACATCATCACCAACGGCGAGGTACGCATCGTCGACGAGTTCACCGGCCGGGTCCTCGAGGGCCGGCGCTGGTCGGACGGCATCCACCAGGCGGTCGAGGCCAAGGAGGGGGTAGCGATCAAGGAAGAGAACCAGACCCTCGCCACCATCACCCTCCAGAACTACTTCCGCCTCTACGACAAGCTGGCGGGCATGACCGGCACCGCCGAAACCGAGGCCGCCGAGCTGGCCGGCATCTACAAGCTGCAGGTGGTGCCGATCCCCACCAACCGGCCGCTCATCCGCGACGACGCCAGCGACCTCATCTACAAGACCGAGACCGGCAAGTTCGACGCCGTCGTCGAGGACATCCTCGAGAGCCACGAAGCCGGCCAACCGGTCCTGGTGGGCACGATCTCGGTCGAGAAGTCCGAGCAACTCTCCCGCGAACTCGACAAACGTGGGGTGGCCCACGAGGTACTCAACGCCAAGCAGCACTTCCGCGAGGCGGAGATCATCGCCCAGGCCGGCCGTCCCGGTGCGGTCACCGTGGCCACCAACATGGCCGGGCGTGGCGTCGACATCCTGCTCGGCGGCAACCCCGAGAACATGGCGGCACGCGAGGTCCGCTCCGAAGGGCTCGATCCCGAGAGCCCCGAGGGACAGGCCAGGATCGCCTCGCTGCTGCCGCGCCTCACCGCCGACTGCATGGAACGGGGCGACGAGGTCCGCCGCAGCGGCGGCCTCTACGTCCTCGGCACGGAGCGCCACGAGAGCCGCCGCATCGACAACCAGCTGCGCGGCCGCGGCGGCCGTCAGGGCGACCCCGGAAAGAGCCGGTTCTACCTCTCGCTCGACGACGACCTGATGCGCCTCTTCGCCTCCGGAGCGATGCGCGGGGTGATGGACAAGGCGCTGCCCGAGGACATCCCGATCGAGTCGAAGATGGTGAGCAAGGCCATCGAGCGGGCCCAGACCACCGTCGAGCAGAAGAACGCCGAGATCCGCAAGAACGTCCTCAAATACGACGAGGTGATGAACGAACAGCGCCGGGTGATCTACCGGCTGCGAGACCGCGTCCTCGACGGCGCCGAGATGCGTGACGAGGTCGTCGAGATCGTGTCCCGGGTGGTCGAGGCAGGGCTCGGCACCTTCTGTGCCGCCGAGCACCCCGAGGAATGGGACATCGACGGCCTTCACGCCGAGATGGACGGCTTCTGGCCGTTGGCCGTGGATGTCGCCGGGATGGGCCGCACCTCGATCCACGCCGAACTCACCGAATACCTCGTCAAGGACGCCGTCGCCTGCTTCGAGGGGCGCGAGGCGGAGCTGGGCGCAGACACCATGCGCGAGGTCGAACGCCAGGTGATGATCCGCATCATCGACCAGCGATGGCGTGAGCACCTCTACGAGATGGACCACCTCCGGGAGGGCATCCACCTGCGGGCCATGGGGCAGCGCGACCCGACCACCGAATGGCAACGCGAGGGCTTCGAACTCTTCGGTCACCTCACCGACCTCATCGGAGCCGATTTCCTCCGGTACGTGATGCGCATCCAGGTCACGATCGCCGAGGAGGGCGGTGGCGTGCCCGACGACGCCCAGACGAGCGGCCCCGATGGCCCCGTCGGTGGCGTCGCAGCGGTTGCCGCCGCAGCCGGAGCCCCGGCAGCCGTCACCGAGGACCCCCCGAAGCCGACCCAGAAGATCAACACCGAGTGGGATGCCACGCCCCGCAATGCCCCCTGTCCCTGCGACTCGGGCCGTAAGTTCAAGCACTGCCACGGCAGCTGAGCGATCGCACCCCACCATGCAGGACTTCTCCCCACGAATCGACGCCCTCAGCCGCCGCCTCGACGAGGCCGCCGGCTACCTGCGGATCGACGACCTTGTCGAACGCCGGGCCGCCCTCGAGCTCGAGATGGCCGACCCCGACCTCTGGACCGACCAGGACCGCGGCCGCCGCGTGCAACAGGATCTGGCAGGCGTCGTCGAGGACCTCGACCTGCACGCCTTCCTGCTCGACCGACTCGAGGATGCATCGACCCTCGCCGAGTTGGCAGCCGAAGAGGACGACGACAACTTCGAAGCCGAGATCGAGGAGGCACTCGTCGACCTCGAGGGACGTATGGACGCCCTCGAGCTCCGGTCCCTGTTCTCCGGTGAGTACGACGCCGGCGACGCCGTCTGCCATGTGCAGTCCGGAGCCGGCGGAACCGATGCCCAGGACTGGGCCGAGATGATGTTGCGCATGTACGCACGCTGGGCAGAGAAGCGTGGATTCACCCTGGAACCGGTCGCCTCCTCGGAGGGCACCGAGGCCGGCATCAGCTCCGCCGAGTTCATCGTGCACGGCCGCTATGCGTACGGGCTCCTGCAGGGGGAGCGCGGCGTCCACCGACTCGTGCGCATCTCCCCCTTCAACAAGGAGTCCAAGCGCCAGACGGCCTTCGCCTCGCTACAGGTCGTTCCGTTCGTGGAGGACGTCGGCGACGAGATCGAGATCGACGAGAGCGACCTCCGTATCGACACCTACCGTTCCTCGGGGGCCGGCGGCCAGCACGTCAACGTGACCGACTCGGCGGTGCGCATCACGCACCTCCCGACCGGGCTGGTCACGTCCTGTCAGAACGAGCGGAGCCAGCACCAGAACAAGGAACGGGCCATGCAGATGCTGGCCGCCAAGCTGCTCGACCTCGAACGGCAGAAGCGCCAGGACGAACTGGCTGCGGTCAGCGGCGAACAGCGGGTCGTCGACTTCGGGAGCCAGATCCGCTCCTATGTGCTCCAGCCGTATCAGATGGTCAAGGACCTCCGAACCGGGCACGAGGTCGGAGATGTCGAACGCGTTCTCGGCGGTGACCTCGACGGATTCATGGAGGCCTACCTCCGCTGGGCGCGTGCCGGCGCCTGACCGGGCTGCCTCCGTGGCCACGGAGACCGGCGAGGCGCCACGATCGGCGACAGGCGGTCTGGTACCGTGCCCGCCGTGCAGCCGTTGACCCGTTGGACCTTGTTGTCGGCCGCGTGCCGGACAACCCGCCGATGATCCGACTCGAAGGCGTCTCGAAGATCTACAAGGGCGACGTCACTGCCCTGCGTGAGGTCTCGGTCGAGATCCAGCGCGGCGAGTTCGTCTTCCTCGTGGGCCCCTCGGGTTCCGGCAAGTCCACCTTCCTCCGGCTCCTCAACCGCGAAGAGGTCCCTGATCTGGGTCGCCTGATGGTGGCCGGCAAGGACATCGGGGCGATGCGCTCGTGGAAGGTGCCGTACCTGCGCCGCGAGATCGGCTATGTCTTCCAGGACTACAAGCTGCTGTCGAGAAAGACCGTCTACGAAAACGTCGCATTCGGCCTCGAGGTGATCGGGCGCCCCCGAAGCGTGATCAGCAAGCAGGTGCCGTACATCCTCGAACTGGTCGGGCTGACCCCGAAGGCAGAGCGCTTTCCCGACGAGCTCTCGGGTGGCGAGCAACAGCGGGTGTCGATCGCCAGGGCGTTCGTGAACCGGCCCCTGATCCTGTTGGCCGACGAACCCACCGGCAACCTCGACCCGGCCAC
>CAJXIS010000044.1 GCA_913054115.1 uncultured Acidimicrobiaceae bacterium
CTCAATCCGGTGTCGGGACACCTCTCCGACACCCGCGATCGACGTCGACTGCTGCTGGTCACGAACACCTGTGCCGCCGGATCGTCCATGCTGATGGCGCTGGCGTGGGTGGTCGGCGTGCAGTCACCCTGGGGCTGGGTGCTCCTGTTCTTCATCAGGGGCTGTGTCGCCGGTATCCAGTTGCCGGTGTGGCAGGCGTTCGTGGCCGAATGCGTGCCCCGGGAGCTGCTCCGGAACGCCATCACCCTCAACTCGACACAGTTCAATGCCGCCAGGACCCTCGGTCCGGCCATCGGCGGTGTGCTGATCGGCACGCTCGGGCCCGGCTGGGCGCTGGCCGCCGCAGCCGGCCTGTTCGGCCCCGTGCTGGTGTGCCTCGCTGCGATCGATCCGGCGCAGCTCCACCGCGCCGGTGCCGGCGGCTCCGGGGAGGTGGCAGCGGCGGAGAGGGGGGTCCGTGCGGTCTACACGGGCTATCGGGAGTCGATCCGCTACGTGCTGGACTCGCCGGGCATCCGCACGGCGATCCTCACCATTGCGCTCATCACGACGATCACGATCCCACTGGTCCAGCAGGTGGTGGTGTTCGCCGAAGAGGTGTTCGAGGTCTCGCCCTTCTGGTTCGGCGTCCTCGCCTCGGCGCAGGGCATCGGGGCGGTCATGGTGGCGCCACTCGTGGCCGGTGAGCTGGGGCGGATCCGTCCCTCCCAACTGCAGTTGTACGCCTTGATGGGCTATGTCGTCGGAGTCGCCGGACTGGGCCTGGCGCCGGTGTACTGGGTGGGGTTCGTCGCTCTGGCATTTCTCGGGGCGGTCCACCTCGTCTCAGCGTCGAACCTGAACTCGGTGGTGCAGCTCCAGGTCGATGATGCGGTCCGGGGGCGGGTGATGGCCATCTACCTGATGGGGGTTCTGGGCATCACTCCGTTCGCCAACCTGCTCATGGGATGGACGATCGTGGTGTTCGGGGCGCGACCCGTGGTGGTGTTCGGGGCCGGCGTGCTGCTGTTGGTGGGCCTGTTCCTGGCCGGCACCGGCCGGCTCCGCAATCTGGACGCCAGTTCGGCCCCGTGACCGGCCCCGTGACTCGCCCGGTGACCCGCCCTGTGTTCGGGCCCCCCTAGCGACCGTCGTCGGCAAGGTGGGCCTGGCCGACGTCGCAGTCGTCGAGGAGCGGGCACCAGCGACAGGCGGTGCTCGCCGACTTTCCTGGCGGGCGTCCGTCGTGGGTCAGTTCCATGAGGATCCGGACCCCGTCGGCGAGGCGGGCGACGGTCGATCGGAGGAGGTCCTCCGTGACGGTCTCGGGGACGAGGTTGGCCTGGTCGAGGTAGTAGGAGGCGACGAGTCGGGGCGGCACACCCATGCGGAGCGTCTCGATGAGGGCGTAGAAGCGGAGGTCGTCGAGGTGGACCGGTGCGAATCCGCCGGTCTTGAAGTCGATGATGACCTTGCCGGCCCGGAGCCCGTCGGCGGCGCCGAGGGTGAGGTCCGACTTGCCGGCGAGGATGAGCCGCCCGTCGCACAGTTCGGCCCGGAGGCGGCTTTCGGTCACCGGTCGCCACTTGGGCTTGAGGGGAGGGAAGCATTCGACGAACTTTGTGAAGGCGTCGAGGGAGTCGGAGCGGAGCTCGGCCCGTTCGACCTCGGAACATCCCTGCAGCCAGCGGCCGAAGTCGCCCGAGTCCTCCTCGTAGCGGGCGAGCGCCTCGTCGATCAGCACCGGGGGCTCGATCTCGCGTCGCCAGTTGATGGCCAGCTCGACGGCCTTGTGGGTGATCGTGCCGCGGGCGATCGGGACGCTCCAGGCGAAGTCCTCGGCCTCCTCGGCGAGGAAGCGGGCTTCGCAACCGTGCAGGCGACCCAGGCGGTGCTTGCTGATGAAGAGGTCCTCGCCGGCGGGGAGCGTGTCGAGGTACGGCTCGACGGCCGTCTCGATGGCCGCTCGCAGGTGGTGGCGCAGGTCGTCGGGGAACTCGGGGCGCTCGTCGGCGCGTGCGCCCAGCTCGTCGATGACCGCTCGCTGGGCCGGATTCAGGTTCGTGGTCGGGCTGGCGTCGTCGTCCACCGGATCATTGTCACACCCCTTGAGCAGAATGGTGGGCGATGGAAGGGAATTGCCGATGAACATGAACAAGACGACACCACCAGTGCGCACGATGCGCTTTGCCGAGGCGGCGCGCTCGCTGGGACGGGCAGCGAGGCTCCGGGGCCTCGAGGTGCCCACGTTCCGCAGCCCGCCGGGGCTGGCCGGTGTCCAGCGCACCATTCGGCGGCGTGGCACGGCGGCCACGATCTCCGTCGTCCTGCGTGACCGGCCGTGGCAGGCGGTGCTGGCCGACATGATCGAGGGCATCATCGTGGCCAACCGGCTTCCCAGCGGCCGGGCTGACACCGTCCGGCGGGTCCTGTGGCTGTCGGTCGACGATCCAGCCCTTGCCGCCTGAGGCGCCCGGAGTCGTGGCGAAGAGACGCTGACCGTCGTATGCTGCCGTCAATCTTCCCCGCCCTTCTGGCCTCGGCCCGGAGTGGCGGGGATTATCCGTTTTCAAGGATGGTCCAATGACCAGGGTTGCCGTGTTCATCGACTACCCGAACACGTACATGCGCGCACGAGAAGTGTTTGGCTCCATGGGTGCTGACAGTTTCGTTGTCGGCCAGGTGCTTCCCCGACGACTGGGCGTGCATCTGGTGCAGCGAGGTCGTGTGGTCGATCCGGCCCGTCAACTCAGTTCTGTGGCTGTCTACCGAGGTGAACCAGACTCGGGGCGTTCGTCCGTTGGTCAGGCTGCGTGCCATCGGCAGGTTTCCGCATGGCGACGCCAGGCTCTCGTCGAAGCGCGAACGCACCCGTTGCGATACCGGCGCATTCGTTGGACCGATGGCTCAGCCCGGGACTGGGAGGCGCGAGAGAAAGGCATTGATGTACTCATTGCTGTGGACATGGTGAGGGGTGCGATCGAAGATCGATTCGATGTCGCTGTGCTCGTCTCGGCAGACAATGACCTTGTTCCAGCACGGGAAGCCGTTGTCGCGAGCGGGAAGAGGGTCGAAGTCGCCTCTTGGCGTACCGAGGGGCGGTGGTCGCCGAGGCTCGAGGTTCCAGGTCGGGAGATCTGGTGTCATTGGCTGGAACGCCACGACTACGAAATGGTGCACGACCCGACCGACTACACGCGACCCGCAGCCTGACCCGGTTCCCGCTGGCTACCGTTGTCGTACGCCCGGGTGGCGGAACTGGTAGACGCAGTGGGCTTAAAACCCGCGGCCGCTCCGGCGGCGTGTGAGTTCGATTCTCACCCCGGGCACGGAGCGCAGTTGTTCGTCGGGGCTCGCCGGTTCCATGGTCGGACCATCTATGAGAGCGCCTGCTACAACCAGCGCCTGCTACAACGAGGGCCGTGGAGAGCCCCTACGAGCATTCCTATCCCTCGCCCGAGTTGGCTGCGGCGCATCCGTTCGTCGAATACGCCTTCGATCGGTACGCCGACGACGAGATGCTGGAGCGGGCGCTGGCCTTCCGCGAGGAGTCCGAGCGGCGCCGGAGCATCCGGCTGTTCAGCCCCGACCCGGTGCCCCGCGAGCTCATCGAGCAGGCCGTGATGGCGGCCTCGACCGCACCGTCGGGTGCCCACAAGCAGCCATGGACCTTCGTCGGCGTCCGGGACCCCGAGGTCAAGGCCGCCATCCGTGCTGCCGCCGAGGAGGAGGAGCGGGTCAACTACCTCGAGAACCGGATGAACGAGGAGTGGCTCGAGGCCCTGGCGCCGCTCGGCACCGACCACCACAAGGAGTTCCTCGAGGTCGCTCCGTGGATCGTCGTGTTGTTCGAACAGCGCTTCGAGCAGCGGCCCGACGGCTCGACCCGCAAGAACTACTACGTCAAGGAGAGCACGGGGATCGCCGCCGGCATGTTCATCACGGCGCTCCACCGGATGGGCCTGGCCACGCTCACGCACACACCGTCGCCGATGGTCTTCCTCCGGAGGCTGCTGGGTCGTCCCGACAACGAGCGGCCCTTCGTGATGTTTCCGATCGGCTTCCCGCTCGAGGGCACCCGGGTTCCCGACCTGCGTCGCAAGCAACTCGACGAGGTGTTCGTCGAGGTCGACCGGTTGGCGTGAGCGCACTCGCGACTTCGACCACCGGAGTGCCATGATCGTCGTCGTGGACCGGTCATCCGAAGCAGCGGCGCTCGTACGCGAGGTGGTCGCGCAGGTGTCCGGTGGCGCATCGACATCCGAGGAAGCGGTCCGACGGGTGGACCCTGACGATGTTGCGAGCCTCCTCCACGCCTCGATCGCAGACGGTCCCGCCGGCATCGTGTTGACCAGCGGCCTGGGGGCATCACCGGGTGCGGCCGTCGGGCGTGTCTATCTCACCTCGGACGCCGTGCTCGATGCCGTTGATCGGGGAGAGCCGGCCATCCTGGTTCGACTCGAGACCTCACCCGACGACGTGCCCGGCATGTCTCTGGCCGAGGGCGTGCTCACTGCACGTGGAGGGCTCGCGAGCCATGCGGCACTCGTCGCCAGAGGCTGGGGGCTGCCCTGCGTGTGTGGCGCCGACGAGATCCGAATCGGTGATGGCCACTTCACGGTCGGTGACGTGGTGGTCGCCGAGGGGGACACGATCGCCATCGACGGTTCGACGGGCGTCGTGACGCTCGGTGACGCAAAGATCGCCAAGGCTGAGGTTCCGGCCGAGTTGTGGCAACTGCTGGCGTGGGCCGACGAAGTCGCGGCTGGTCGTCTCACGGTCCGGGCCAACGCCGACACGGCGGAGGACGCACGCTCGGCCCGTGAGGCCGGCGCAGTGGGGATCGGACTCTGTCGAACCGAGCACATGTTTCTGGCAGCCGACCGGTTGCCGATCGTGCGGGCGATGATCCTGGCCGAGACCGAGTCGGCAGAGGTCGAGGCGCTCGATCGGTTGGCGGAGGTCCAGCGGGAGGACTTCGTCGGGATCCTCGAGGCCATGGACGGCCTGCCCGTCACGGTGCGCCTCCTCGATCCACCTCTCCACGAGTTCCTGCCCGATGTCGAGGAGCTGGTGGTCGCCGAGGCGCGCGGCGAACTCGACGCAGAGGGTCATCGGCTGCTCGAGGCGGCCCGCCACTGGGCCGAGTCCAACCCGATGATCGGTACCAGGGGGGTGCGTCTGGCGCACGTCAGTCCGAACCTGTACCGGGTGCAGGCACGGGCCCTGTTCGAGGCGGTGATCGACCGGCGGATGGCCGGTGGCGACCCACAGGTCGAGGTCATGATCCCGTTGACGGTGTCCGGCCCCGAGTTGGCAAGGGCGCGGCGCTGGGTGGAGGAGGCGGCCGTCGAGGTGGGCCTCGGCGAGGAGCCGGTCGTCGGCACGATGATCGAGACGCCGCGGGCGGCACTGGTCGCCGGAGAGTTGGCGGCCCACGCCGACTTCTTCTCCATCGGGAGCAACGACCTGACGCAGCTCACCTTCGGATTCTCACGAGATGACGTTGCCGGACGATTCCTCGGTGACTACGTCGAGCATGGGCTCCTGGACCACGACCCCTTCGACCGGCTCGACGACGTGGCCGTCGGCGAGTTGATCGATCTGGCGGTCCAGCGTGGCCGTGCAGCGGTTCCCGGCCTCAAGGTCGGGGTCTGTGGGGAACACGCCGGTGATCCGGCGTCCATCCGGCGCCTCTTCGCAGCGGGCGTCGACTACCTGTCGTGCTCGCCGGCCCGCCTGCCGGTGGCGCGCCTGGCGGCCGCCCGAGCGGTCCTCGACGCTTGATGCGCGCCTAGATTCGGTCCACGGGGGACGACGAGGAGCCCCCGACGATCAGGGGGTGTCCATGGCCGAGATCCACGGTGACGTCGCGGAGGGGTTCGGCGCGATCGCCGATGCCTTCGCCAGGAACTTCGAAGACGAGGGCGAGGTCGGCGCCTCGTGCTGCGTGTACGTGGGCGGCGAGTCGGTCGCCGACCTCTGGGGTGGCGTGGCCGACCCGGCGACCGGGCGCCCCTACGGGCGCGACACCCTGCAACTGCACTTCTCGACCACCAAGGGCGTTGCGGCCATCTGTGCGGCGATGCTCTACGAACGCGGACAACTCGACTACGAGGCCCCGGTCGCCGACTACTGGCCGGAGTTCGCCGGCGGCGGCAAGGAAGCGGTCACGGTCGCCCAGTGCATGAGCCACACGGCCGGTCTTGCGGCCCTCGACACGCCGCTGACGATGGACGAGATCTGCGCCCTCGAGCCCGTGCTGCGGGCGATCGAGTCCCAGGTGCCGCTCTGGGAGCCGGGTACGGCAAACGGCTACCACGCCATCACCTTTGGCTGGATCGTGGGGGAGATCATCCGCCGCATCGACGGCCGATCCCTTGGCCGGTTCCTCGCCGACGAGGTTGCCGGACCGCTCGGGGCCGAGTCGTACATCGGGCTCCCCGAGTCGGAGGAACATCGGGTGGCGCCGATCCAGAACAGCCCGCCGCCGAGCGATCCCGAGATCCTCGAGTTGATGATGGCGGTCATGGGTCCCGGCACGATGGGCTTCCGTGCACTGACGATGGATGGCGCCATCTCTCTGGCTGCCGAACCGAATCCGTTCAACACCCGACAGGTGCACGCCACCGAGATGCCGGCGGCCAACGGCATCAGCGAGGCCCGTGGGCTGGCCCGGATCTATGCCGCCACCGTGGGAGAGGTCGACGGGGTTCGCCTCTTGAGCGACGACACGGTGCGCCATGTGCGCACCGAGCGTTCCCGGGGTCCGGACCTCTCGCTGGTCATGGAGGGCGCATGGGGTCTCGGCTTCATGCTCGACATCGAGTTCAATCCGTTGCTGTCGCCACAGTCGTTCAGCCATCCGGGTGCCGGGGGCTCGCTGGCCTACGGCGACCTCGAACACGGGGTCGGCTTCGCCTACGTCATGAACCAGATGGGCAGCGGCCTGGCAGGCGACCCGCGGGCGAACCGCCTGAGCGAGGCACTTCGTTCCTGCCTGTAGGAAGGGCTGGGCCGGTGGCGGGTCCGCAAGGCTCCGCCACCCCGTCCCACATGTGGTAAACCACTGATCCACTGATCCACTGATCCACTGCCCAGTGGGCCACCAGGGGGAACAACGTTGACCGCAACCATCAACCGGCGATCTGCGAGACGAGTCTCGAAGGTCGATCGGTTCCTCACGCTCATCCGGGTCTTCCTGGTCGGGTTGATCGTGGTCGGCATCCTTGCGTTCCTGGCGCAGCAGTTCGCTCCGGACAACCCCTTCACCCGTTGGCGCAATCCCGACGCCATGGGCCTCAGCGCCGATCAGTTCAAGGGCCTGCTCATGTCGGGCCTGTCGCAGGGCGCCATGTACGGACTCATCGCCCTCGGCTACTCGATGGTCTACGGCGTGTTGGGATTCATCAACTTCGCCCACGGTGAGGTGTTCATGGCGGGTGCCATGACGGGGTTCATCGCCTCGGAGAAGTTCAACGCCAGCGGACTGTGGGAGAGCAACTTCCTGCTCTGCCTTGTCCTGATCGTCCTCATGGCGATCGGCATCTCGACCCTCATGGCCGTGTTGATGGAACGGGTCGCCTACCGGCCGCTGCGCAACTCACCTCGGTTGATCCCGCTGATCACCTCGATCGGCGTCTCGTTCTTCATCCAGAATGCCGTGATGGGGCTGTTCGGCCCGGCAACCAAGAGCTACCCCCAGCTTCCCGAGTGGCTCGCGAAGCAGCGGTCGATCCTGACCTTCGAGATCGCCGGCACCAAGATCCTCGTCCTGGTCGTGGCGGCCGTCTCGATGGCCGGACTCTGGTTCCTCGTGGAGCGCACCAAGACCGGCAAGGCCATGCGTGCGGTTGCCGAGGACAAGGAGATCGCCTCGCTGATGGGGATCAACGTCAACCGCATCATCGTCACCACGTTCGCGGTGGGCGGTGCGATGGCCGGCGTGGCGGGCATCCTCTGGGGCCTGCTGTTCCGCAGCGTCACGCACATGACGGGCTTCCTGCCGGGCATCAAGGCCTTCACGGCGGCCGTCGTCGGCGGCATCGGCAACCTGGGCGGTGCGATGGCCGGTGGCATCGCACTCGGATCCGCCGAATCGATCGCCCCGCTGGTCATTCTCGAACCGCTCGGTGTCCCGGGTGTCTCGCAACTCAAGGACGCCGTGGCGTTCACCGTGCTGGTCCTCGTGCTCCTGTTCAAGCCGACCGGCCTGTTCGGTGAGCGGCTCTCCTCGGAGGATCGGGCATGAGCGCCACGATGAGCGCACCGTCATCGACGTCATCGACGTCACCGGCAGCGTCGTCGGCTCCGGCCCTGTTCGACCTCGACTGGCGCCGCATCGGCAAGTGGGGCGGCCTGTGTGCCTTCGCAATCGCCCTGATCTCGCTCATCGGCATGCCGGTGGGCCTCGACCGGCGCACGATCATCGAAGGCAGGCTCAGCCTCGGCTACCTGGCACTCATCTGGCTCCCGCTGCTGTTCGGGTACGTGGTCTCGAAGCGGGTCGTCCTCGAGGGCGTCGACACCCCGGACCCCGGCGCCCGTGACGTGCTCGCCGGCCTCTGCACCGGCCTGCTTGCGGGCCTCGGTCCGCTGCTGCTGATCCTGGGCATCGACAACTTCAACCTGCGCAAGCCGTTGGTGAACTGGAGTCCGCAGTTGCTCGAGTTGCTGACCTTCGGGCGCGACATCGGCTACGGCATCGGCGCCTGGCTCGCCATCTGTGCGGTCCTCGGCATGCTGGGTTCGACGATGCACGTGCTGCCGAAGGACGTGCGTCGGGTGGTCTCCATCGTCACCTTCGGCTTGTTGTTCATCTCCGTGCTCGAGGCGGCCATCGATGATCTTTCCGAGGGGTTCGGCCTCGAGGGCCTGACGGACGCCATGTACGCCAAGCGCGGCGGCCTGACCGTGAAGTACTCGATCATCCTGGTGGTGGTTCTCGGTGTCCTGGCGGTCGTGACCAAGGGCCGCGTCAAGGGTGCCACCAACCACTACAGGGGGTTGAAGGGTGCCGAGCGGAAGCGGGCATCGGTCCTGCTGTTCGCCGGGGTGGCCGTGCTCTGCATCGTCCTGCCGATGTTCCTCGGCAAGATCATGAACGAGCTGCTGGCCAACGTCGGCCTGTTCCTGCTCCTGGCCCTCGGCCTCAACATCGTCGTCGGCCTCGCCGGCATCCTCGACCTGGGCTATGTCGCCTTCTTCGCCGTCGGCGGCTATACGACGGCTGTGCTCACGTCGGCCGAATCTCCGTTTTTCGCCCCAGAGCTCCACTTCGGGTTCGCCCTGATCGTCGTGGTGTTGATCGCCGGCCTGACCGGGCTCGTCATCGGTGCGCCCGTCATCCGGATGCGCGGCGACTATCTGGCCATCGTCACCCTCGGCTTCGGTGAGATCATCCGACTCCTGTTCATGTCCGACTGGCTCAAGCCGTACTTCGGTGGCGCCCAGGGCATCACCAACGTTCCCCACGTGGACCTCGGCTTCGCCGTCGTCAAGGGCACCGACCCGAGGTCGGTCTTCTACATGATTCTGGTCTTCTGTGTGCTCGCCATCTATGTGTCATGGCGGTTGCAGGGATCCCGGCTGGGCCGCGCATGGATGGCCATCCGCGAAGACGAGCAGGTGGCCGAGGCGATGGGCATCAACACGGTCAACACGAAGCTCATGGCCTTTGTGGTGGGTGCGATGATGGCCGCACTCAGTGGCGCCATCCTGGCGGCCAAGGTCGGCTCGGTCTTCCCGAACAGCTTCATGATCCTCGTCTCGATCATCATCCTGGTCGTGGTGATCGTCGGAGGCATGGGCAACATCCTCGGAGTGATGGTCGGCTCCTTCGTGCTGATCGGGGTACTGGGCGGTCCGAGGCAGCCCGGCCTGCTCCAGGAGTTCCAGTCGTACAAGCTGCTGATCTATGGCGCCCTGCTGGTGTTCATGATGCTGCAGCGCCCGGAGGGCCTGGTCCCGAGTGCCCGGCGCAGCCAGGAACTGCACCAGGAGGAGTTCCTTCAGGACGTCTGGCTCAAGGGCGAGGACCACGAAGAGGAAGAAGCAGCCGAGGAGGCAGCAGCAGAGGAAGAAGCAGAAGCAACAGCCGAAGGGACCGGTGATCCGGCATGACCCACCTTCTCGAGATCCGCGACCTGAAGGTCACGTTCGGCGGCCTCGATGCGCTGTCCGGCCTGAACTTCCACATCGACGAGGGCGAGATCGTCAGCGTGATCGGAAGAGCGTCGTGTAGGGAAAGAGTGTAGATCTCGGTGGTCGCCG
>CAJXIS010000045.1 GCA_913054115.1 uncultured Acidimicrobiaceae bacterium
CGCCGCAGTCGGCGATCCCGACACGTTCGTCACCCCGGATCGGATCGCCGCCTGCGCCGAGGTCCGGCTGCTGGTCGCCGGTCGACTGGGCCGGGCCCGGCTCATCGACAACATGGGCACGACGGCGCCGTGAACCCGGCAGCGGAGCACCTCGACCTGGTGGTGGTCGGCAGCGGCGTGGCGGGCCTCTCTGCCGCCGTCCGTGCGGCCGACCACGGCCTGCGGGTCGGCGTCGTCACCAAGGGGCGGCTCGAACAGGCGACCACGCGCTGGGCCCAGGGCGGAATCGCCGCCGTGCTGAGCGGCGACCCGGATTCCACCGACCTGCACCTGGCCGACACGTTGGCCGCCGGGGCGGGACTGTGCGACGAGTCGGCGGTCCGCGTGCTGGTCGACGAGGGGCCCGGGCGGGTCCTCGACCTGATCGCCAGGGGAGCCGTCTTCGACCGGGACGACGCCGGCGACCTGGAGTTGGCCCGCGAGGGCGGACATTCGACGGCCCGGGTGGTCCACGCCGGCGGTGTGGCGACGGGCGTCGAGATCGAGCGTGCGTTGGTGGAGGCGGTCGAATCGACGGCTGCGGTGCTCCTGGAGCGGTGGTTCGCCGTGGACCTGCTCCTCGAAGCCGGCGAGTGCGTCGGCGTCGTCGCAGTGGACGGCAGCGGCGAGTCGCGGTCCCTGTCGGCCGACAACGTGCTGCTGGCTGCCGGCGGCTCGGGCCAGCTGTTCGCCGTCACCACCAACCCGCTGGAGGCGACAGGAGACGGCCTGGCGATGGCCCTGCGGGCGGGTGCGGCAGTTGCCGACGTGGAGTTCGTGCAGTTCCATCCGACTGCGCTGCACCATCCCCGGATGCCGAGGCCCCTGCTGTCCGAGGCGCTGCGGGGGCATGGCGCCATCCTCCGCGACCACGATGGTGAGCGCTTCGTCGACGAGTTGGCGCCGCGCGATGTGGTGGCACGGGCGATGACCCGACGGATGCTCGACGCCGATGTCGAGCACCTGTGGCTCGACGCCACGGGTCTCGACGGCTTCCGGACCCGGTTCCCGACGATCTCCGTCCAACTCGAGGAGGTCGGCCTCGACCCGACCACCGACTGGCTGCCGATCGCTCCCGCCGCCCACTACCACTGCGGCGGCGTCCTGACCGACCTCGATGGCGCCACCACCCTGCCAGGGCTCTGGGCCGCCGGAGAGGTGGCCTGCACGGGAATCCACGGGGCCAACCGCCTGGCTTCGAACTCGCTGCTCGACGGCATGGTGTACGGCGCACGGGTGGTCGAGGCGGTCGCTGCAGGACGGCGGGGCGCCGAGGCCACAGGACCGATGCGGCCACTCCTCGAGGATTCGGATGCCGGGATCGGCATCCGGCGACTGGCGCTGGAGACCCCGGCACGGGGAACGGGAGCCGATGTGGTCGCCTGTCGTCACGAGCTCCAGCACGTCATGACACGGTGTGCCGGCGTGGTGCGCAGTGGAGCCTCCCTGGCCGAGGCAGCGGCAGCGATCGACGACCTGGCCGGCCGCTGTGGCGCTGCATCGACCGACCCTGCCAGGGCCGAGGTCGCCAACCTGGTGGCCGTGGCCGGCGCCCTGGTCGCCGCTGCAGCCGAGCGGACCGAGTCGCGCGGCGCCCACACCCGCGACGACCATCCGGCGACCGACGACGGCCAGCGGGAGCGCCTGGTCCTGACCATTGCGCCCGGCTGATCGCCGGGCTGATCGGGCGGCTGATCGGGCGACTGGTTGGCGGCCCCCGGGAGCGGCGGCAGGCTGGGAGGCGTGACGACCCCACTCGCTCCCCCGGGACCGGTTGAACCTCCCACCCATCAGGTCGAGGATGCCGTCCGGCGCGCCCTCGTCGAGGACCTGACCCCGCTCGGCGACCTGAGCGCAGCCCTCGTACCGGCCGACGCCCTGGCAACGGGCGCCATCGTCGCCCGCCGGTCCGGCGTCCTCGCAGGCACCGCCTGTGCCACCGAGGCATTCCGGCAGATCGATGACTCGATCCGCATCGACTGGCGGCTCGGGGACGGCGACCGCCTCCGGGCCGGTGATCTGATCGCCACCATCGACGGCCGCCTGGCGCCGATCCTGACCGCCGAACGGACGGCGCTCAACTTCCTCGGCCACCTCTCCGGAATCGCCACACTGGTGGCCCGCTGGGTGGACGTCGTCGCCGGCGGTGCCGTGGTCTGGGACACCCGCAAGACCACGCCGGGCCTGCGGGGGCTGGAGAAGGCGGCCGTGCGGGCGGGCGGAGGCCGCAACCACCGGGCCAACCTGAGTGACTGGGTGATGCTCAAGGACAACCACCTGCTCGGCACCGACATCACGTCCGCCGTCACCAGGGCACACCACCTCTGGCCGGGACGGACGGTCCATGTCGAGTGCGACACGCTCGACCAGGTCAGCGAGGCACTGACGGCGGGTGCCGATGCCCTGCTGCTCGACAACATGGAGCCGGACGTCGTGCGGGAGGCCGTCGGCCTGGCCCGTTCGTTCGGCGAGAACGGCGGTCGCGTCCCGCTGCTCGAGGCCTCGGGCGGGATCACGCTCGAGACCGCAGCCGCCTACGCAGCGACCGGGGTCGACTGCATCTCCAGCGGTTCGCTGACGCAGGCCGCTCCGGCGCTCGACATCGGCCTCGACCTCGATCGGGTCCATCAGTGACCACGACACCCGCCGCAGGGCCAGTCCGTGCGATGATCTGGGTAGGCGCCGAAACCATTCCGGAGGTGCGACCTTGCTGCTGACCATCGACGTGGGCAACACCCAGACCGTCATCGGGCTCTACGACCGCGCGGTCACCTCAGGAGCGACCGCCGATGCCGGCCTGCTCGAGCACTGGCGTATCGCCACCGACGCCGCCAGGACCGCCGACGAGCATGCCGTCGTGATCCGAAGCCTGATGGAGTCGGCCGGCTTCCCCTTCGAAGTGGATGGCGTCGCGATCTGCGCCGGTGTCCCTCGGGTGCTCGCCAGCCTGCGAGAGATGATCGACCGCAACATCGACGTCGAGCCGATCGTGATCGAGCCCGGGGTCCGCACGGGCATGGCGATCCTGTACGACAACCCCAAGGAGGTGGGTGCCGACCGCATCGCCAACGCGGTCGCCGCCTTCGATCTCTACGGAGGCCCGACCGTCGTGGTTGATTTCGGCACCGGCAACAACTTCGATGTGATCTCCGCAAACGGCGAGTTCCTCGGTGGAGCGATCGCACCGGGCGTCGAGATCAGCCTCGACGCCCTGATCGGCAAGGCGGCTGCCCTGCGGGCCGTCGAGTTGGTGGCGCCCCGGAGCGTCATCGGCAAAAACACCGTCGAGTCGCTGCAGTCGGGCGCCGTGTTCGGATTCGCTTCGCAGATCGACGGCATGGTCGAACGGTTCCGGGCCGAACTGGGTGGCTGCACCGTTGTCGCCACCGGCGGGCTGGCACCGCTGATCGCTCCGGCGGCGACCACGATCGAACACATCGAGCCGTTCCTGACGCTGCACGGCCTGCGCATCGTCTTCCACCGGAATCAGGAGCACTGAGCCGATGGTCGCCGATCCCCCCTACCGCTTCGAGCCGACGGCGAACGCAGCCGGCATACACGCCGCCCACGGCGACCTCGAGCCCGGCGCCGAGACCGGCATCGAGGTCACGATCGCCGGTCGCCTGATGCTGCGCCGCGACCAGGGCAAGCTTTTCTTCGGCGTTCTCCAGGACGCCACCGGGCGCATCCAGCTGTTCGCCCCCCAGAAGACCACGCCCGACTTCGACGGCTTCACCGGCCTGCACCTCGGCGACTGGATCGGCGTAACCGGCGAGGTCATCGTCACCCGCCGGGGTGAGCTCTCCGTGCGGGTGGGCTCGTGGGTGCGCCTCGCCGAGGCACGTCGCCCATTCCCCGACAAGTGGCATGGCATCACCGACACCGACACCCGCTACCGGCAGCGCTACGTCGACCTCTGGGTCACCGACGAGGCCCGCGAGGTCTTCGTCCTGCGCAGCCGGGCGATCTCGTTGATGCGCCGCTGGCTCGAGGACCGCGGGTTCATCGAGGTCGAGACGCCGGTGTTCCATCCCATCCCCGGTGGGGCGCTGGCCCGGCCGTTCACCACCCACCACAATGCGCTGGACCTGGACCTCTACCTGCGGATCGCCCCCGAGCTGTACCTGAAGCGCCTGACCGTCGGCGGCATGGAGCGGGTGTTCGAGGTGGCACGGGTGTTCCGCAACGAAGGGGTGTCGACCCGGCACAACCCCGAGTTCACGATGCTCGAGCTCTATCAGGCGTACGCCGACTACACCGACATCATGTCGCTGGTCGAGGAACTGGTCGCCCACCTCTGCGAAGTGCTCCTCGGCACCACCAGCATCACCTACGACGGCCGTGCGATCGACCTGTCGGTCCCGTGGCGTCGGGCGACCCTCACCGAGCTGCTCGCCGAGCACGGCGGCATCGAGGTCGACCTCGACACGCCACGCGACGAACTGGTGCGGCTGTGCGAGGAGCGGGACATCCCCGTCGAGGACCACTACGGACCCGGCAAGCTGATCCTCGAGCTCTACGAAAAGACCACCGAGCCCGAACTGTGGGGGCCGGTGTTCGTCACCGACTACCCGAAGGAGGTCTCGCCGCTCTCGCGGGACCACCGGGACCGGCCGGGCTGGGTCGAGCGCTTCGAGGGCATCGTGGCGGGCCGCGAGTTGTGCAACGCCTTCACCGAGTTGCTCGATCCCGACGAGCAGCGGGAGCGCTTCGTCGCCCAGGAGGCCGGAAGGGCCGCCGGCGACGCCGAGGCCATGGCGATCGACGAGGACTACCTGCGGGCGCTCGAGTACGGCCTGCCGCCGACGGGTGGCCTCGGGATCGGCGTCGATCGTCTGATCATGCTGCTGGCCGACACCACGGCGATCCGTGACGTGATCCTGTTCCCGACGCTCCGACCGGAGCAGGAGCGGGGCGTCTCGGGCGGACCCGAAGTCTGGCCTTGATGTCTGGCCCTGATGGCCGGCCCTGATGGCCGGCCCGGACCCTACGACCGGCCCGAAGCGTCCGAGACTGCATCGACCCGGGCCAGGAGCAGGTCGCAGGTCTGGCGCAGGGTGTCGACCGCCGGAGTGGGTGCCAGCTCGGCCAGCGCATCGACCGCGTTGTTGGTGAACTCGACTGCCGTGGCCATCGAACTGGCGAGCGACGTGTGGCCCCGCAGGATCTCGAGGACCCGGTCACAGGTGGTGCCTTCGATCGGGCCGCCGAGCAGGCTGCGGAGCTCGTCGCCAGGGGAGCCGTCCAGCGCCCGGATGACCGGGAGCGTGTAGACGCCCTCGCAGAGGTCGTTGCCGGAGGGCTTGCCGAGCTGGCCATCGGTGGCAACGAGGTCCAGGACATCGTCGACGACCTGGAAGGCCATCCCGTAGTGGTGGCCGAACGCGGTGAGCGCCTCGATCTCCGGGCGGGAGAGGTCGGCGACGATGCCGCCGATTCGGGCGGCGGTGGCCAGCAGGACGGCGGTCTTGCCGCCGATCGACTCGAGGTAGGCGGCCTCGGTCCGGCCCACGTCGTAGGCGCTGCCGATCTCGCGGACCTGGCCCTCGCAGAGGCCGGCGATCGTGCGGGCGAGCAGGACGGCCACCTCTGTGCCGAGCTCGGCAGCGATCTCGGAGGCACGGGCCAACAGGTAGTCGCCGGCGAGGATGGCCTCGAGGTTGCCGAATCGGGAGTTGACGCTCTCGACGGTGCGCCGGGTGTCGGCACCGTCGATCACGTCGTCGTGGTAGAGCGAGCCCTGGTGCACCAACTCGACGGCGACGCCGCCGCGGATGGCATCGTGGGTGGCGGGGCCCGGCTCGACGCTGGTTGCCAGCGAGGCGGTGATGGTGAGTGCCGGACGGACCCGCTTGCCGCCGGCGTCGATCAGGTGGCGGGCGACCTCTGTGAGGAAGGGCTCGTCGGACTGCACGACCCGCCGGAGCTCGTCGTCGACCCGCCGGATGTCGTCGGCCATGCCCGGAAGCGCAGGCAACGAGGAGGAATCGGCGGGCATGGCCACCCGTGGAGGATACGACGGGGTCCGGCGGCGCGAAACCGGGGTACCGGCTGCGGCCCCGACCCGAATCGACGCCGGTTGCTCGTCACACACGGTGGGTACACTCATGGACAGGAGCGTCCACGGGGCGCGACATCAGAGACAAGACAGAGACAAGACAGGGAGAAGGCTGCTTGTTCGAGCGGTTTACCGACAGGGCACGTCGAGTGGTGGTGTTGGCGCAGGAAGAGGCACGCCTGCTCAACCACAACTACATCGGAACCGAGCACATCCTCCTCGGCCTCATCCACGAGGGGGAGGGCGTGGCCGCCAAGGCCCTCGAGTCGCTCGGGATCTCCCTCGAGGCCGTCCGCAGCCAGGTCGAGGAGATCATCGGCCAGGGCAGCCAGTCGCCCAGCGGGCACATTCCGTTCACCCCCAGGGCCAAGAAGGTGCTCGAGCTCTCGCTGCGCGAGGCGCTCCAGCTGGGCCACAACTACATCGGTACCGAACACATCCTCCTCGGTCTCATCCGCGAGGGTGAGGGCGTGGCCGCCCAGGTGCTGGTCAAGTTGGGCGCCGACCTCTCCCGTGTCCGCCAGCAGGTCATCCAGCTGCTTTCGGGCTACTCGGGCTCCGGTTCCGGTGCGCCGTCCGGACCGGGCGATAAGGCCAGGGCCTCCACCGGCAGCGGCGGCGACTCCGCCTCGGGCTCGACGGTGCTCGACCAGTTCGGTCGCAACCTCACCCAGCTGGCCGTCGAGAAGAAGCTCGACCCCGTCATCGGCCGTCAGCGCGAGACCGAGCGTGTCATGCAGGTGCTGTCCCGCCGCACCAAGAACAACCCGGTCCTCGTCGGCGAGCCGGGGGTCGGCAAGACGGCCATCGTCGAAGGCCTGGCCCAGATGATCGCCAACAACGAGGTCCCCGAGACCATCCACGAAAAGCAGATCTACACGCTCGACCTCGGGGCGCTCGTGGCAGGCAGCCGCTACCGCGGCGACTTCGAGGAGCGCCTCAAGAAGGTTCTCAAGGAGATCCGTACCCGCGGCGACATCATCCTGTTCATCGACGAGATCCACACGCTCGTCGGCGCCGGCGCCGCCGAGGGGGCCATCGACGCCGCCTCGATCCTCAAGCCGATGCTGGCCAGGGGCGAGTTGCAGACCATCGGTGCCACGACCCTCGACGAGTACCGCAAGCACCTCGAGAAAGATGCCGCCCTCGAGCGCCGTTTCCAGCCCATCAAGGTCGACGAACCCACGGTCGCCCACACCATCGAGATCCTCAAGGGCCTCCGTGAGCGCTACGAGAGCCACCATCGGGTCACCATCACCGACCAGGCGCTGGTGGCCGCCGCCAACCTCGCCGACCGCTACATCTCCGACCGGCACCTGCCGGACAAGGCCATCGACCTCATCGACGAGGCCGGGTCACGCCTGCGCATCAAGCGCATGCGCACACCCGAGGACCTCCGCGAGGTCGAAGCCAACCTGACCGAGGTGGTCCAGCGCAAGAAGGCCGCCGTCGAGGCCCAGGACTTCGAGGAGGCGGGCAGGCTCCGCGACACCGAAAAGGAGCTGCTCAGCGAGAAGGAGGCCAAGGAGGACAAGATCCGCTCGTCCGGCGTTGACCTGTTCGACGAGGTCGACGAGGAGGCGATCGCCGAGGTCCTCTCGGTCTGGACCGGCATTCCGGTCTACAAGCTCACCGAGGAGGAGACCCAGAAGCTGCTCCGCATGGAAGACGAGCTGCACAAGCGGGTGATCGGTCAGGAAGACGCCGTCAGGGCGGTCAGCCAGGCCATCCGCAGGACCCGTTCCGGCCTCAAGGACCCGAAGCGGCCATCCGGCTCCTTCGTGTTCCTCGGCCCGTCCGGGGTGGGTAAGACCGAGTTGGCCAAGACGCTCGCCGAGTTCCTGTTCGGCGACGAGCAGGCACTGATCGCCCTCGACATGTCCGAGTACCAGGAGAAGCACACGGTCAGCCGCCTGGTGGGCTCGCCCCCCGGCTACGTCGGGTACGAGGAGGGCGGACAACTCACCGAGGCCGTGCGCCGCCGCCCGTTCTCGGTGGTGCTCTTCGACGAGGTCGAGAAGGCCCACCCGGACGTGTTCAACACGCTGCTTCAGATCCTGGAGGAGGGTCGCCTCACCGATGCGCAGGGCCGCACCGTCGACTTCCGCAACACGGTCCTGATCATGACCTCCAACCTCGGCACCGCCGACCTCCGCAAGGCCAACCTGGGCTTCGTCAAGGCCGATGAGGCGGTTTCGTACGAGCGCATGAAGGCCAAGGTCCAGGACGCCCTCAAGGCCCACTTCCGGCCCGAGTTCCTCAACCGGATCGACGACACGATCGTCTTCCACGAGCTCACCCAGGAGGAGATCGTCCGGATCGTCGATCTCATGATCAAGCGGATCGGCGTGCAGCTGGCCGGCCAGGGAATGGGCCTCGAGCTCACCGACGACGTCAAGCAACACCTGGCCAAAGAGGGATACGACCCGGCGATGGGCGCACGCCCCCTGCGGCGTGCCATCCAGCGGCTGATCGAGGATCCCCTGTCCGAGCGGCTCCTCCTCAAGGAGTTCCGTGCGGGCGAGATCATCGTCATCGACGTCGAGGACGATCCCGAGACGGAGGGGGCCCGCAAGGTCGTCTTCCGGGCGATCGAGGGATTCGAGCCGCCGACCCTCGAGATGGCGGTCGAGGGCGCCGAGTAGCCACACGGCGCGCAGCCCGCCGCCGTTCCGTCGCCTAGCGTCTCCGACATGCGTCGCCTCGCGTCCATGGCCCCGTGGGCGTTCCTGCTCCTCCTGGCGGTTCTGACCGCCGGTGGCTGCCGGGTTGATGCATCGGTCGCCATCGTCGTCGACGGGGACGGCTCGGGGACCGTCACCGTCGGGTTGATCCTCGACGACGAGGCGGTCGACCTGGTCGGCGGCATCGAGGAACAGCTCCGAATCGACGATCTGGCCGATGCGGAGTGGACGGTCGTGGGTCCGAACCGGTTGCCCACGGGAGACACCACGGTCACGGCCACCAAGTCGTTCGATTCGCCGGAGCGCCTGGCCGACGTCCTCGACGAGATCGTCGGGCCGGGTGTCTTCGAAGATGTCACCCTGACGCGGCACCGCACGTTTGCCCGCACCGAGTGGCGGTTGAACGGCAGGGTGGACCTGTCGGATGGGCTCGATCTGTTCGGTGACGTCGAACTCGCCGAGACGTTGTCGGGCCTTCCGCTGGGCCGGACGACGGCCGAGTTGGCTGAACTGGCCGGCTGTTCGGCCGCCGACTGCGATCTCGTAGACGCATTCGAGTTGGAGTTGACGGTCGCCCTGCCGGGCGGACCGCCGGTCGACGCAGACGGTGCACGCTGGACGATCAACCTCGGTGACGTGATCTCGACCCGGTTCGACGTGAAGGGTGTCATCAACGACCGCTCGCCACGCATGTGGCGCAACGGTGCGATCGCGGCCGGTGTGATGGCGGTCCTGGCCGCCTTGTTCGTGCTGGCCCGCCACGCGGTTGCCGGCCGTGCCGACGGGCCACCACTGGCCGCCCGGCCGCCGCGGACTTCTCGTCGCTCCAACGAGATCGTCGAGGAGCATCCAGGCGACGACGATGTGGGCGAACGCCGGCTCGAGCTGCTGGTGCTGGGAGGAATCGGCGTCATCTGGGATTCCGGTGGCGACCCTGAGGGTCTTCTCGTGCGGTACGTGCGGGAGCAGGGCGGTGTCGCCGATCCCCATGAGATCGCCGACCGCTACCGCTCGGCCAGCCTCGGGCATGTCTCGACCGCGCAGTTCTGGTCGTCGATCGGCGTCAAGGGGGATGCCGACAAGCTCGACCGGGCCTACCTCGAGCGCGTTCAGCTGCGACGAGACGTGCTGCCCTTCCTCGACCGGATGAAGGAGCGGGGCCTGCCGGTGGCGTGCCTGACCAACGCTGTCCTGCCATGGTCGGTGCTGCTGCGTGAGCGCCTGGGGCTCGACGAGCTGATGGCCCACTGGGTGGTGAGTGGCGAGGTCGGGGCCCGAAAGCCCAGCCAAGCCATGTTCGAGGCGCTCCGCCGCATGTCGGGCGTCCCG
>CAJXIS010000046.1 GCA_913054115.1 uncultured Acidimicrobiaceae bacterium
CGAAGGCGTGCTCGATGCGCTGGGTCTGGAAGACCTCGTCGACCACGTGGGCCGATCCGGCGAGCGCCGCCTCGACGTCGCCACGCGAGTAGGTCGACACCGACAGCACGTTGCCGTCGAGTTCCCAGACGGCGTCCTCGTCGGACTGCACGGCGACGACCGGGTCGCTGAACGGGGTCAGCGGCACGTACTCGACGTCGACGAGGGTGGCAGCGTGGCGGGCGGTCTCCCGGTCGCCGGCGACGACGATCGCCAGCACATCGCCGAGGTACGAGGTCCGTCCACCCTCGGGGATGAACACCGGCCAGTCCGTGTAGATGATGCCGACGCGGATCTCACCCGGCACGTCGGCGGCCGTGTACACCGCCTCGACGCCTTCGACGGCCTCGGCCGCCGAGGTGTCGATGCGCACCACGTCGGCCCGGGCATGGTCGGCGAGGTGCAGTGCTGCGTGGAGGAGGCCGGGAGGACGCAGGTCGTCGATGAAGGGCCGGTCGCCCAGGCACAACTCGGCGGCCTCGTACTTGGTGCCGCTGCTGCCGATGCCACCACGGGGCGCAGCCACCGGCACCTCGCCCCGGGCCAGCGACTCGACGGCGTCGAGGATCTTGATGTAGCCGGTGCAGCGGCAGAGGTGGGCTCCGAGGTGGCGGGCGGCATCGTCGCGTGTGAGTGCGCTGCCCTTCTTGTCGATCTGGGCCTTGGCCCTCATCACGATGCCCGGCGTACAGAACCCGCACTGGAGGGCACCATGGGCGGCGAAGGTCGCCGCATAACGGTCGCGCTCAGCCGGGTCGAGGCCCTCGAGGGTGAGCACGGTGGCTCCTTCGGCCTTCTCCATCGACGTCTGGCAGGCGATGCGGGCCTTGCCGTCGAGCAGGATCGTGCAGCAGCCGCACTGTCCCGACGGCGCGCAGCCGTCTTTGGGCGACAGCACGTCCAGCTCGTCACGCAGGGCGGACAGCAGGTGCGGATGGCCGTCGGACGTCGTGACGGTGGTTCCGTTGAGTTCGAACGTTGTCATGTGCCTTCTCCTCTACGAATCCTCGAGTGCGGCCGCCACGTCGGGCGGCACGACGACTCCCCGCTGGGCGGTGATGGCGCCGTAGGCCTCGGGCCGCCGGTAGTAGCCGAAGTCGAAGAGCGTGTCCTTGTAGCCGGCGCACAGGTCGAGGTCGCATTCGGCGACGACCAGCTCGTCGCCGACCGTCGAGCACACGGCCAGTACCTCGCCGCTCGGGGCGATGATCGTGCTCTCGCCGAGCAGGTCGCAGCCCTCCTCGGCGCCCGCCTTGGCCACGCCGACCACCCACATGCCGTTCTGGTAGGCGCCCGACTGCAGGCAGAGTCGGTTGTGGAACCCCTGGAGCACGTCCTGACTCGGGTCGGGGGCGTAGTGGATCGGCGTGTTGTAGCCGATCAGCGCCAGCTCGCAGCCCTGCAGGCCGAGCACCCGGTAGGTCTCGGACCAGCGGCGGTCGTTGCATATCGCCATGCCGAGCACGCCACCGAAGCCGGCGAACACGCCGAAGCCGTCGCCTGGGTCGAAGTAGTAGCGCTCGAGGTGCTGGAACTCCCGCCACGGCTGGTGGTCGTGGTGGCCGGGCAGGTGCACCTTGCGGTACTTCCCGATGGTGGCGCCCTGCGGGTCGACCACGATGGCCGTGTTGAAGTGCTGCCCCTCGGGCGTGAGCTCGGCGTAGCCGAGGTGGAAGCCGACGCCGAGGCGGGCGGCCTCGTCGAACAGCGGCTGCGTGTCGGGGCCGGGCATCTCGGTCTCGAAGAAGTGGTCGAACTCGGCCCGGTCGTCGACCCACCAGCGGGGGAAGAAGGTGGTGAGCGCCAGCTCCGGAAAGACGACCAGGTCGCACCCGGCGCCGGCTCCCTGACGCAGCAGGGCGATGAGCCGTTCGACGACCTCGGCCCGGGTGTCGCGGCGCTGGATCGGGCCGGTCTGGGCGGCGCCGACCGTGACGATGCGGCTCACGAGGGTGCTCCTTCGCCGAGGTCGGCCCGGTCGAGGGCGAGCATGACCTGGAGCAGCACGTCGGCACCGGCGACGAGGTCGTCGGCGTCGGTGTGCTCGGCGGGGTTGTGGCTGATGCCGTCCCTGCTGGGCACGAAGACCATGCCGGTCGGGCAGACCCTGGCGAGCATCTGGGCGTCGTGGCCGGCGCCCGACGGCATCCGACTGACGGTGCGGCCGAGGCGCTCGGCGGTGGCCGCCACGGTGTCGACGACCCGCTCGTCGAAGACGACCGGTTCGAAGCGGGCCAGCGAGCGGGAGGTGATCTCGACGCCCTCGGCTGCGGCGAGGTCGGCGACGTAGCCGGCGAGGTCGGCCTCGGCCTGCTGCAGAAGCGGTTCGTCGGTGTTGCGGAGGTCGACGGTGAGCACGGCGGAGCCGGCGACCACGTTGACGAGGTCGGGGTGCAGTTCGAGGCGGCCGACCGTGGCGACCTGCCGGTCGCCCATCCGGGTAGCGAGTTCCCGCACATGGGTCACGATGCCCGCTGCGGCGAAGCCGGCGTCGTGGCGCAGGTGCATCGGCGTGGTGCCGGCGTGGTTGGACTGGCCGGTCACCGTGTACTCGGTCCAGGAGATGCCCTGCACACCGGTGACGGCGCCGATGGTGACACCCTCCGCCTCGAGGACCGGCCCCTGCTCGATGTGGAGTTCGACGAACGCATGCGGGGCCGGGCCGGGACACGGGTACGGGCCCCGATAGCCGATGCGGTCGAGCTCGTCGCCCACGACGGCGCCGTCGATCCCGGTGATGTCGAGGGCGTCCTCGATGCCCATGCCGCCCACGTAGACGAGGCTGCCGAGCATGTCCGGCGGGAAGCGGGCGCCCTCCTCGTCGGTGAAGAAGGCGACGGCGAACGGGTGCTCGGTCTCGATGCCGCGCTCGGTCAGGGTCTCGAGCACCTCCAGGCCGGCGAGGACGCCGAGGTTGCCGTCGTAGCGACCGCCCGTGCGCACCGTGTCGATGTGGCTGCCGGTCATCACCGGCGGTCCATCGGAGCGGCCCGGCCGGACGGCGACCACGTTGCCGATGCCGTCGATGGCGACGTCGAGGCCTAGGTCGTGCATCCAGGTGACGACCAGGTCGCGGCCGTCGCGGTCCTCGTCGGTGAGGGCCAGGCGGCACGAGCCTCCTCCGTCGATGGGGCCGATCGCCGCCAGGTCCCCGATCCGGCGGAGCAGGCGGTCGCCGTCGATGCGGAGGTCGTCGTGGGTCATCTCACGCCCCCGCCAGTGCGATGTCGGTCGGTCGGACCGGCACGTGGGTGAGGTCGAGGTCGGTGGCGGCGCGGATGGCGGCGACCACGGCGGCCGTCGACGAGATGCTGGGCGGCTCTCCGATGCCCTTGGCGCCGAAGGGCGCCCCGGGCTCCGGTTGTTCGATGAGGGCGGCGATCTCGACGGGCGGCATGTCGAGGGCCGTCGGCACGAGGTAGTCGGTGAACGAGGCGTTGCGGATGCGGCCGTCGAGCACCTGGACCTCCTCCATGACGGCGAGGCCGACGCCCTGGGCGGCGCCGCCCTCGATCTGGCCGATGGCCTGGAGCGGGTTGAGCAACCGTCCGACGTCCTGCGATGTGGTGAGCTCGACCACCTTGACGAGGCCCAGGTCGCGGTCGACGTCGACGATCGCCCGGTGGGCGGAGAAGGCGAACGACACGTGGGCGTCGCCCTGGCCGTTCTCGTCGAGGGGCGAGGTGGGGGCGTGACGGAACTCGACCTCCGCCTCGACAGCTTCGGCGGTCACCGACGCCAGGTCGGCCTCGAAGTCGCCGGCCAGCGAGACGACCCGGCCGTCGACCATCACGAGTTCGTCGGGGTCGATGCCGTTCTCGTCGGCGACCCGGGCGATGAGGCGCACGCGGACCTCCTCGCAGGCGGCCTGCACGGCGCCGCCCGACATCCAGGTCTGGCGGCTGGCCGACGTGGACCCTGCCGAGCCCACCGTGGCGGTGGCTGCCGGCGCCAGCACGACCTCGTCGACGCCGAGCACCTCGCGGGTGATCTGCTGCGCGAGGGTCACGAAGCCCTGGCCGACCTCGGCACAGGCACAGGTGATGGTGGCGACACCGGCCTCGAGCCGGCAGATGGCCGAGCTGAAGTCGTCGAACCCCTCGGAGAACATGAGGTTCTTGAAACCCAGGGCGACCGCCTCGCCGCGATGGACGTGTTCGGGGTCGGCGGTGCGGCCGGCGCCCCCCGGCAGGGACATCGTGTCGTCGGGGAGCGTGGCAGCGGACGGGTGGTCGGTGCAGGTGCGCAGCACCTCGGCGACCGGTGCGGTGCCGGTGATGACCTGGCCGGTGAGCAGGCGGTCACCCGGTGCGAGCACGTTGCGGAGCCGCAGCTCGACGGGGTCCATGCCAAGGGCGGCGGCCAGGCGGTCCATCTGGGCCTCGTGGCCGATGCAGGTCTGCACGGCGCCGAAGCCCCGCATGGCTCCACAGGGGGGGTTGTTGGTACGTACGACCACGCCGTCGATGTCGGCACTCGGGATCCGGTAGGGGCCGCCGGCGAAACAGGTGGCGTTGGCGATCACGGCGCCGCTGGACGAGGCGTAGGCGCCACCGTCGAGCAGCAGGCGGGCCTCGACGCGCACCAGGTTGCCTGCACGGTCGGCGTGGTGGCGGTACCACATGCGGGCCGGGTGCCGGTGCACGTGGCCGTGGAACGACTCTTCCCGGGAATAGACCATCTTCACGGGGCGGCGGGTGCGCAGGGCGAGCAGGCAGAGGTGGGCGTGGAGGCTCAGGTCCTCACGGGCCCCGAACGCCCCGCCGACACCGGAGAGGGTCAGGCGCACGAGTTCGGGTGCGAGGCCGAGGCATGCGGCCACCTGGTCGCGGTCGGCGTGGAGCCACTGGGTGGCGATGTAGAGCTCGACGCCTCCGTCCTCGGCGGGAACGGCCAGGCCGGATTCGGGGCCGAGGAACGCCTGGTCCTGCATGCCCACCTCGTAGGTGCCCTCGACGATGACGTCACCGACGACGTCCTGGTCGCCGTGGCGCAGGTGGATGCGACGGATGAGGTTGCCATCGGGGTGGATCGGGTCGGACGACTCGGCCAGGGCCGGGTCGACGAGGGGTGGCGTCACCTCGTAGTCGACGACGATGGCTTCGAGGGCGAGCCGGACGGCCTCCGGATGGTCGGCGGCGACGATGGCGACCGGCTCGCCCTCGTAGCGGACGACGTCGGAGGCCAGCACCGGCTGGTCGACGTGCTCGAGTCCGAAGTTGGGGTTGCCGGGTACGTCGGCTGCGGTGAGCACGGCGTGGACGCCCGTGACGGCGATCGCCGGTCCGATGTCGATCGACCGGATGCGGGCCGACGGGTGCGGTGAGCGGAGGGTGCCGCCCCAGATCATGCGGTCGTGCCAGAGGTCGCTGGAGAAGGTGAACGAGCCGTCGACCTTGGGGATCCCGTCGGGCCTCGGCGCGCTGTCGCCGATGCGGGGAGCGCGCTCGCCAGTCCGGGTGTCGTCGATGCGCACGTCGGTCATGCGCCGTGCTCCCGTCGGATGCCTGCCGCTATCGACACGGCCGCGAGGATCCGTCCGTAGCCGGTGCAGCGGCAGAGGTTGCCGCTGATGGCCTCGCGCACGGTGAGGTCGTCGGGTTCGGCGCCGTCGTCCGGCAGGTCGTCGAGCAGGGTGTCGATGGCCATGAGCAGCCCCGGGGTGCAGAAGCCGCACTGCACGGCCCCGGCCTCGATGAAGGCCCGCTGCACGTCCGCCAGCTCGCCGTCGGGGGCGAGTCCCTCGATCGTGGTGACCTCGCGTCCGACCGCTGCGGCGGCGAGCACGAGGCACGAGCACACCAGATCGCCATCGACCTGGACCGAGCACGAGCCGCACTCGCCCTCCTCGCAGGCGTTCTTCGAGCCCGGCAGGCCGAGGCGCTCGCGCAGGACCCAGAGGAGGCTCTCGCCGAGGTGGGCGTCGGGAACCTCGTGGTCGTGGCCGTTGACCCGCAGGACATAGGGGCCCGTGCTCATGGGGCACTTCCCGGGAAGGCCCGCAGGAGCGCACGCCTGGCGAGGACGCCGACGGCGTGGTTCCGGTAGGCGGCGCTGCCGCGGTGGTCGTCGATCGGGTGGGCGGCTTCGACGACCAGCTCGGCGAAGCGGTCGACGGCGGCGATGTCGGGTACGGAGGCGGCGTCCCAGTCGATGCATCCACCGATGTGGGCCTCGGCCTCGACGGCACGAACCGGCACCGGAGCCACCGAGCCCAGCCCGACCCGCACGTTCCGGCCGGCGCCATCGACCACCAGCGCGAGGGAGGCCACCGAGATGACCATGGCGTTTCGGGTACCGACCTTGAGGAACTCCTGGGGTCCGTCGAGCACGGGTACGCGCACCGCCTCGATCAGCTCCCCCGGTTCGAGGGCGTTCTGCTTGACCCCGGTGACGAAGCGGTCGAGGGCCAGCCGGCGGGTGCCGTTCGACGTCCGGAGGACGATGGTGGCGTCGAGGGCGGCGAGCACCGGCAGGGTGTCGCCTGCGGGTGACGAGGTGGCGATGTTGCCGCCGAGGGTTCCGGCGTTGCGGATCTGTGGGGAGCCGACGGTGCGGGCGGCCTGGGCGAGTGCGGGCACCAGCGTCGGGAGCTCACCGCGTCCCATCTCGGCATAGGTCAGGCCGGCGCCGAGCACGAGTTCGTCGCCATCCCGCCGCCAGCCGCGCAGCTCGTCGACCCGGTCGAGGACGACGACGTGGTCGAATCGGACCTGCCCGCGGTTGACGCCGACCATGAGGTCGGTGCCGCCTGCCAGCAGCAGTGCGTCGGGATGTTCGGCCAGCGCCGCGCAGGCGTCGTCGAGCGTGCGTGCGATGGTCACGGGCATGGGCTCCATATTGCCGCTATTTCAACAATTTGTCAACGCGTGCGTCGAGGTCTACGCTGTTCGGCGTGGCGCATCCCCTTCTCGACGCCCTCGGACCGGTCGCCGACGCGCTCGGCGCCACCCTGCTCGCCCCCGACGACCTCACCGAGGCCGACATCCCGCTGCTCTGGGAGGGCGAGGTCGTCGGCGGCCTGCGCCGTCCCGGCCTGCACCACGCCCTCGACCGGCTCCTCGAGGCGGCGGCACAGGAGATCGGCGTGGCCTGTGCCGACATGGACCGCAACCAGAAGCAGCAGACCGTCGGCCTGCTGAGCGACTGGGGGGCGTTCACGCTGCGCAAGTCCGTCGAGGACATCGCCGAGGCCCTCGGCGTCAGCCGCTTCACCATCTACAACTATCTGGAGCGCGCCGAAGCGGACTCGTAGGAGCCGCCCGATTACGGTCCGCCCCCATGAGCGACTCCACCAGCAACGACGAACTCGCCCGCGAAGACGCCGTCGGCCTGGCCGACCGGATCAGGCGCGGCGACCTCTCCCCCGTCGAGTCGGTGCAGGCCACCATCGACCGGATCGAACGGCTGGACCGCGAACTCAACGCCGTCATCCACCGCCAGTTCGAAGACGCCCTCGAACTGGCGGCCTCCCCGGACCTCCCCGAAGGGCCGTTCCGCGGCGTGCCGATGCTGCTCAAGGACCTCTGGGCCGAAGAGGCCGGACGGCCACACCACGCCGGCATCCAGGCCCTAAAGGACGCCGACCACCGCTCGACCATCGACAGCAACATGGTCATCCGCTACAAGGAGGCGGGCTTCGTCATCGTGGGGCGCACCAACACGCCGGAGCTGGGCCTCGTCGCCACCACCGAGCCCCACGCCTACGGGCCCTGCCGGAACCCGTGGGGCACCGACCACGGCACCGGCGGATCATCGGGCGGTGCGGCCGCTGCGGTGGCCTCGGGCATGCTCCCAGCCGCCAACGCCAGCGACGGCGGCGGCTCGATCCGCATCCCTGCCGCCATGTGCGGGCTCGTCGGCCTCAAGCCATCCCGGGGCCGCGTGTCGATGGGCCCGGTGAAAGAAGAGTGGGGCGTGTCGGTCCAGCACGTGGTGTGCCACACCATGCGGGACTGTGCCGCCATCCTCGACGCCACCGCCATCCCGTTCCTCGGTGACGGCGTCATCGCCCCGGACCCCGGCCGCCCGTGGATCGACCAGGTGGACCGGGACCCGGGCAGCCTCCGCATCGGGTTCATGGACCACAGCCCGCGCACCGAGGTCCATCCCGACTGCGCCGAGGCGACTCGGCGCACCGCCTCGATGCTCGAGGGCCTCGGCCACCACGTCGAGCAGGCCCACCCGCCGGCACTCGACCAGATCGACGAACTGGGCTGGGCCTTCAACGTCAACTGGGGCGTCGGGTCCGTGCTGAGCCTCGAGCACCTCGGCGAACAGCTGGGCCGGACGGTCACCGAGGACGATGTCGAGCCGGGGACCTGGTTCCTCGCCGAGCGCGGCCGGGGCGTCTCGGCCGTCGACTACGCCAAGGCGCAGGGGATCATGGGCACCTTCCGACGGACCATGGCCGAGTGGTGGGAGTCGGGATTCGACCTGCTGGTCACCCCGACCACCGCCCTGCCGCCGCCCCGGATCGGCGAGCTCACCCCGACCGCCGGCGATCCGGTCCGCGGCTCGAAGGGATCGTTGCCGTACGCCGTGTTCACCTCGCCGTTCAACACCACCGGCCAGCCCGGCATCTCGCTGCCGCTCGGGACCTCCGACGGGCTTCCCGTCGGCGTGCAGCTGGTGGGTGCCTACGGCCGCGAGGACCTGCTCATCGCCGTCGGATCCCAGTTGGAGGCCATCGCCCGCTGGTCCGACCGCCGAGCCCCCATCCACGCCTAGTCGGGGAACGCCCTCAGGCTTCGAGGAGCACGACCCCAGGGAGATCGGAGAACGCCGACTCGTCGGCACTCACGAGGGTCCGGCCCGAAGCCGCCGCCGTCGCGGCGACGATGAGATCGTGTTGCCCACGCGGCCGGCCGGTCCTTCTCGTGTGGGCAATCAGCATTGCGTGGCGTCGAGCGACCTCGATGTCGTACGGGATGACGAGCACGTTGTCGATGACCGCGTCGACGGAGGCCCTGCGACGGTCTCTGTTCTCAGGTGACGCGAGGTGGACACCGACCTCGAGTTCAGCCACGGTGATCGTCGAGATCGCGGCATCGTCCTCGTCGAGCAGTATCGAGTCCAGTTGCCCGCCCGCCCGCTCGAGGTCGATCAGCACGGTGGTGTCCAGCAGGAGACGGTTCACGGGCGGTCCTCGTCGATTCCGAGTCGGCGCTCGAGGTCGGGCTCCAGGACGTCCAACGCCGCACGGATGTCGTCGATCCAGTCGGGGTCGGGAGGGTTGGCCCGAAGCGCGGCCTTCAGCGCTGCACCGTTCCCACGTGGTGGTGCACCGAGCCGGGCGACGACGCGGCCACGTCGGACGATGGTGAAGTCGGCGTCGTCGTGCTCGACAGCATCGAGAAGGGCGGCGAAGTTGCGGGATGCCTCGGTGGCGCTGATCTCGGTCACGGAGATCAGACTATCTGATTACCCCGCGCAACGGCAAGCCTCAGGCGTCGAGGACCTGGTGGGCGGCCTGGCCGACATCGACCACCGGCGGTTCGGTGGACCACGGGAAGTTGATCCAGCGGTCGGTGTGCCTCCACACGTATTCGCAGTCGACCACCGACTGGGGCTTCTGGTAGAGGACCGCCGAACGCACCTCGGCCACCTGCTCGAGGGCGCTGTCGCGCACCAGGTCGAGGGTGTGGCCGGTGTCGGCCACGTCGTCGACGATCAGGACGTGCGCATTGTCGAGGTCGACCCAGTCGACGTACGGCGGCAGGATCACCGGCAGGTCGAGGCGCTCGTCGACGCCCGTGTAGTACTCGACGTTCATCACGTAGAGGTTCTTGATGGCGAGGGCGTAGCCGAGGGAGCCGGCCACGAAGAGACCGCCCCGGGCGATGGCCAGGATCATCTCCGGCCGGTAGCCGTCGTCGGCCACCATCTGCGCGAGTTCCCGTACGGCGGTGCCGTACCTCACCCAGTCCATCTCCTCGCGTGCGGGTTCTGTGCCGGCGGGTTCTGTCACTGT
>CAJXIS010000047.1 GCA_913054115.1 uncultured Acidimicrobiaceae bacterium
CTCGATCACGGCGAGCGCCCTGTCGAGATCGTCGTTGACGACCGTTGCGTAGCCGAGGGCGACTGCCTCGGCCCGCTCCCGACCGGCCTCGGCGATCCGGGCCTCGGTCCGGTCGGGCGCTTCGCCACGGCCCAGCAGTCGGCGCCGCAGCTCGTCGTCGCTCGGCGCTTCGACGAACACGAGCAGTGCCTCCGGCCGGTGATCGCGGACCTGGCGGCCACCGGCAACGTCGATCTCGAGGAGCAGGTCGCCCTGGTCGTCGGGCATCGGGGTCCCGTAGAGCTCCCCGAGGAACTCGTTCCACTCCAGGAAGCCGCCGGCGTCCCGATGGGCGAGAAAGGCATCGAGATCGACGAACACGTAGGCGTCGGGGGCGTCGTCGATCCGCCGGGGACGGGTCGTCCAGGAACGGCTCAGGGTCAGGTCGGGATCGCCGGCGACCAGCGCTTCGGCGATCGTCCCCTTGCCCGCTCCGCCGGGTCCCGAGATGACCAGCAGCACGTGGCCGGCCTCTGCGGCCGGGCCGACGCCGTCAGCCGGCGTGGGCGTGGGGTCCGGCACCTCGACCAGCGCGTCCGAATGCTCCGGGGCTCCGGCGTCAGCCGAAGCGGGCGAGCAGCTCGGCCCGCTGCTGGCTACCGAGCCCACGGAGCCGGCGCTTCTCGCTGATGCCGATCTCCTCCATGGCACGTCGTGACTTGACCTTGCCCAGGCGTGGCAGGGATTCGAGGACGCTCAGGACCTTCATCCTGGCGACAACCAGATCGCCGTCGGCGCGCTCGAGGAGACCGGCCAGGTCGAGCGACCCGGACTTGAGCTCTTCTTTGATCTCCGCTCGCACCCGTCGTGCCTCGGCGGCCTTCGCGAGCGCCTGGCGCCGTTGTTCATCGGTGAGTTCGGGGGGCCCTGCCATGGGAACTGACCCTAGCCATACAGCGATGACCGGACGAACAGCGGGCGGGAGACAATGCTCAGCCCAGCAGGTGCCCGACCAGCTCGGCGGCGGCCAGGATGGGTTCGTCGGCAGCGGTGACGGCTCGTCCCACCACGAGCAGGTCGGCGCCGCCTGCGATGGCCTCCCGGGGGGTGGTGACCCGGGCCTGGTCATGGGTGTCGCCGCCGGGGAGACGGGTGCCGGGCACCACCCGGACCAGCAGATCCGCCCACGGCGCGGTCGCCTCCAGGTCGGTGGAGGCACAGACGATTCCGGCGCATCCGGTCTCCACGGCCAGGGCGATACGTGCCTCGAGGTCGGACCGGTCGGCGCTGGCGTCGCTGGTGAGCACCGTGACGCCGACGATGCCCGGAGGTTCCAGGCCTGCCCCCTCCGCTCCCGCAGCGGCCCCCGCAACGGCTGCACGCAGCATGTCGCCGCCGCCGAGCGTGTGGACGGTGAGCCAGCGGGCACCGAGCGAGGCGACGACCCGGGCGGCCCTCTCGACGGTCGTCGGGATGTCGTGCAACTTGAGGTCGCAGAAGACGTCGAAGCCGGCGTTGGCGAAACCACTGACGGTGTCGGGGCCGGCGGCACTGAAGAGCTCGAGGCCGATCTTCACGGTCCCGAAGAACGGTTCGAGGTCGAACGCCAGGCGGCGGGCCGCGACGATGTCGTCGACGTCGAGCGCCAACGCCAGCCGGCTCCTGATCTCGGCCGGCACCTCGCCCTCGTTGGCGATCTCGTCGTGGTGCTCGTCCAGGTCCTGTTCCGTTTCGGACATCGTCGTCATCCACCTCCCTCACTGCGGTGTGCAGCACCGACCAGTTCGGACACGGAGCGCACCCCGTGCCGATCGCACCATCTTCCCAGATCTTCGAGCACCTTCGCCGGGGCTGCAGGATCGGCAAAGGTCGCGGTGCCGACCTGTACCGCCGATGCGCCGGCCAGCAGGAACTGGACGACGTCCTCTGCGGCGGCGATTCCCCCCACGCCGATGATCGGAAGCGTCGGATGTGCCTCGTGGGTGTCGAACACGGCACGGACGGCGACCGGCCGGATCGCCGGTCCCGACAGCCCGCCTCGTCCGGCGCCCAGAAGGGGCCGACGGGCCTCGACGTCGATCACCATGCCGAGCAGCGTGTTCGCCACGGTGACCGCCTCGGCGCCCGCAGCGGCAGCGGCAGCAGCGACCTCCGGCAGGTCGGGCGTGTTCGGGCTGAGCTTGGCCCATCTGGGGCGGCCGGCAGCAGAGGCCGCATCCACCACCTCGGCGGTCGCCGACACCGAGTGGGCGAACAGGTTGCGCCGGTCCTCGAGGTTGGGACACGAGGCATTGACCTCGACGGCGACGACCCCGGCCGGCGCGTCTGCGAGGAGCTCCGCCGCCCTGGCGAACTCCTCGACCGTCCGTCCCCAGATGCTCGCCACCACGCGGGCGCCCGTGGCCAACAGGTCGGGCAGGTCGTGCTCGAGCCACGCCGCCACGCCCGGTCCCTGGAGGCCGACGCTGTTGATCATTCCCGCCGGCGTCGCATGGACCCTCGGTGCCGGGTTGCCCGGCCATGGATCGGCGTGGAGCGACTTGACGACCACGGCTCCCAGTTCCGACAGGTCGAGGTGGCGGGCGAGCTCGATGCCATGGCCCGAGGTCCCCGAGGCGGTGCACACCGGATTCGGCAATCGCACGGATCCGATCGCCGTGGCCAGGTCGACTGCGGGGATCCGGCGCCTCATGGGACGGACACGTCCGGGTCCCTGGTGATGCCCCGGTGGTACTCCTGCAGGGTGCGGACCTCGAGCGGATAGTGCCGCCAGTCGGCGAGGCCACGCGCAGCGGCGAGTGCGGCCGCTGCCGTCGTGAGCAGCGGGATGCCGTGGGCCGACGCCGCCGCACGGATGTGTTCGCCGTCGGCACGGGGGCCACGCCCCCTCGGGCTGTTGACCACGAGCTGGATGGCTCCCGACCAGATGAGCTCGACGGCGTCGGTGCCGTTCTCGCCGAGCTTGGCCACGATGTCGGTCACGGGAACCCCGTTGTCTCGCAGGTGCGCAGCGGTTCCGCTGGTGGCCACGATGTCGAATCCGAGGTCGACCAGGCCACGGGCCGCCTCGAGGCCGGCCCGCTTGTCGCGGTCGGCAAGCGAGAAGAACACCGTGCCGGACTCGGGGAGGTCGCAACCTGCGGCGATCTGCGACTTGTTGAAGGCCAGGCCGGGCGTCAGGTCGATGCCCATGACCTCACCCGTCGACCGCATCTCGGGGCCGAGGAGTGGGTCTGCCTCCGGGAAGCGGTCGAACGGCAGCACGGCCTCCTTGACGGCCACGTGGTCGCCGACCACCCGATCGACCAGCAGGCCCTCGGCCCGCAGTTCGGACAGGGTGGCACCGAGCATGACCCGGCTGGCGACCTTGGCGAGGGGCACACCGGTCGCCTTGGCGACGAACGGGACGGTGCGCGACGCCCGGGGGTTGGCTTCGATCACATAGACCTCGTCGGCCTTGACCGCGAACTGCACGTTGACGAGGCCGCAGACCTCGAGCGCATCGGCGATCCGGCGGGTGTGGGCCTCGATCCTGGCGACGACCTCGTCGGACAGGAAGGGCGGCGGGATCACACAGGCGCTGTCGCCGCTGTGGACGCCGGCCTCCTCGACGTGTTCCATGACGGCGCCGATCAGGAAGTCGCCATCGGCATCGCGGATGGCGTCGACGTCGACCTCGGTGGCGTCTTCGAGGAACCGGTCGACGAGCACGGGGCGCTCGGCGGAGAGGCCGCCCTCGATGCCGAGGCTGCCGAATCCGCTCAGTTGCGCCATGGCCCTTTCGAGTTGGGCGTCGTCATAGACGATCTCCATGGCCCGCCCGCCCAACACGTACGACGGTCGCACCAGGACCGGGAAGTCGATGTCGGCGACGATCGCCCTGGCCTGCTCGAGGTCGATGGCGGTGCCGCCAGCCGGTTGTGGAATGCCCAGTTCCCCGCAGAGGGCATTCCACTGTTCGCGGTCCTCGGCGAGGTCGATCGACCGGGGGCTGGTGCCGACGATCAGTTCCTCCGGCAGCAGTCCCGCCAACTTCAGTGGCGTCTGGCCGCCCAGCGAGACCACGATGGCCATGGGCTGCTCGGCTTCGATGATGTTCGTGACGTCTTCGAACGTCAACGGCTCGAAGTAGAGACGGTCGCTGGTGTCGTAGTCGGTGGACACCGTCTCTGGGTTGCAGTTGACCATGATCGTCTCGTAGCCGGCGTCGCGCAGGGCGAAGCTGGCGTGGACGCAGCAGTAGTCGAACTCGATGCCCTGTCCGATCCGGTTGGGCCCCGAACCCAGGATCATGACCTTGGGCCGATCGGAGGGGCGGACCTCGTCCTCCTCCTCCCAGGTCGAGTAGTGGTATGGCGTCTCGGCGGCGAACTCCGCGCCACAGGTGTCGACCGTCTTGTAGGTCGGGAACACGCCGGCCGCCTCGCGGCGCTCGCGTACCTCGGACTGGTCGATGCCCCACAGGTGGGCGAGTTGGGCATCAGAGAATCCCAGCCGCTTCGCCCGCCGCCATCCCCGCCTGTCGAGGCCGTCCGGCACCGTGGCTTCGAGGTACTGGCGCTCCTCGGTGATGGACAGCATCTGGTCGAGGAACCATGGGTCGATCCGGGTGGCCTCGTGGACCTGGTCAACGGTGTGGCCCCGGCGCAGCAGTGCCTCGACCTCGAAGATCCGACCCGGCGTCGCGATCGCCGCAGCGGCGATCAGGGCCTCGTCGTCGAGTTGGTCGAGCGCCTTCTCCGCCGGATCGGCGTTGAGGCCGAGGCGCCCGTTCTCGAGCGAACGCAGGCCCTTCTGGAGCGACTCGGGAAAGGTCCGGCCGATCGACATGACCTCGCCGACCGACTGCATCGACGTGCCGAGCACGCCCGATGCCCCGGGAAACTTCTCGAACGCCCAGCGGGGGATCTTCGTGACGATGTAGTCGATGGTGGGTTCGAAGGCAGCCGGCGTCTTCTCGGTGATGTCGTTCGGGATCTCGTCGAGCGTGTAGCCGACCGCCAGGCGGGCGGCGATCTTGGCGATCGGGAAGCCGGTGGCCTTGGAGGCCAGCGCCGACGAGCGGCTCACCCTCGGGTTCATCTCGATGATGACCTGGCGGCCGGTGGCCGGATCGACGGCGAACTGCACGTTGGAGCCCCCCGTCTCGACGCCGACCCTTCGCAGGCAGGCGAACGCAGCGTCGCGCATCTGTTGGTATTCGACGTCGGTCAGGGTCTGGGCGGGGGCCACCGTGATCGAGTCGCCGGTGTGGACGCCCATGGGGTCGAGGTTCTCGATCGAGCAGACGACGACGCAGTTGTCGGCCCGGTCGCGCATCACCTCCAGCTCGAACTCCTTCCAGCCGGCGATCGAGCGCTCGATGAGGATCTCGTGGATGCGGCTGGCCTCGAGGCCGATGGCCGCCACCCGTTCGAACTCCTCGATCGTCGCAGCGATGCCGGTGCCGCGTCCGCCGAGGATGTACGCCGGGCGGATGACGACCGGCAGGCCGATCCGTTCGACCACTGCGCGCGCCTCGTCGATGTCGTGGGCGACGCCGGATGGGGGGACGTCGAGGCCGATCTCGAGCATCGCCACCTTGAAGCGTTCCCGGTCCTCGGCCGTGGCGATGGCCTCGGCGTCGGCACCGATCAACTCGACCCCGTACTCGTCGAGGACGCCGGCCTCCACGAGTTCCATGGCGAGGTTCAGTGCCGTCTGGCCGCCGAGTGTCGGCAGCAGGGCGTCGGGTCGTTCCTTCTGGATGATCCGGGTGAGGATGTCGAGGCGCAGCGGTTCGATGTAGGTGGCGTCGGCGAAGTCGGGGTCGGTCATGATGGTCGCCGGGTTCGAGTTGGCGAGGATGACCCGATAGCCCTCCTCCCGCAGGACCCGGCAGGCCTGCGTGCCGGAGTAGTCGAACTCGCAGGCCTGACCGATCACGATCGGTCCGGAGCCGATCAGCAGGATGCTCTCGATGTCGTCCCGACGGGGCATCAGCCGCGCACCTTCCGGGCGCCGGCGGCCATGAGGTCCTCGAACTCGCCGAACAGGTAGCGGCTGTCGTGGGGGCCTGGGCCGGCCTCCGGGTGGTACTGCACGCTGAACGCCGGAACGTCGCGGCAGCGGAGGCCCTCGACGGTCCCGTCGTTGAGGTTCACGTGCGTGAGGTCCGCCGACGGGATCGATCCATCGGCGACGCAGTAGTTGTGGTTCTGGCTGGTGATCTCGACGGATCCGGTGGCGAGGTTGCGGACGGGGTGGTTGCCGCCGTGGTGGCCGAACGGGAGCTTGAAGGTCTCTGCGCCGAGGGCTCCGGCGAGCAGTTGGTGGCCCAGGCAGATGCCGAAGACCGGCACCCTGCCGAGCAGGTCGGTGATCTGGTCACGGATGCCGGTGAGCGGCTCCGGGTCGCCGGGTCCGTTCGACAGGAACACGCCGTCAGGTGAGAGTGCGAGGACGTCGTCTGCCGACGTCGATGCGGGCACCACGGTGACCTCACCCAGTCCGGAGAGGTGTCGCAGGATCGTGGCCTTGATGCCGAAGTCGTAGGCCACGATGCGCCGTGCTCCCCCGGTGGACGGAATCGTGTGGGGTTCGTCGCAGGTGACGGTGGCGACGAGGTCGATGCCGTCGGTGCCGGTGGCCCCGGCGGCTGCGGCCCGCAGCGTTGCCTCGTCGGCGGTCCCGAACGCTCCCGGCATGGCGCCGAGGTCCCGGAGGTGGCGGGTCAGGCGACGGGTGTCGACCCCGGCGATGCCGGGAATCCCGTGCTGTCGGAGCAGGCCGTCGAGGTCGCCGGTCGCCCGCCAGTTGCTGCGCCGACGGGCCAGGTCGCGCACGATCACGCCCTGACAGAAGGGGCGACGGCTCTCGTAGTCGTCGGGGTTGACGCCGTAGTTGCCGATGTGGGGTGCGGTGAAGGTGATGATCTGTCCGGCATAGGAGGGATCCGTGATGACCTCCTGGTAGCCGGAGAGCACGGTGTTGAACACCACCTCGCCGACCTGGACGCCTTCGGGTGGGGTCGCTCCGATCGCCTCCCCCTCGAACACGGTTCCGTCGGCCAGGACCAGCAGGGCCTCGGTGATCTCGCGATCGGTGCCGGTCACCGGCGGGCCTCCCCATCGACGACGACGGGTTCTCCGGCGAGCAGCGTGTGTCGTACCCGGCCCCGCAGCGTGCGTCCCTCGAAGGGCGAGTTCGAGCTCCGGGATGCCATCGCCCGGCCGGAGACCGTCCAGGTGGCGTCAGGATCGACGACACACAGGTTGGCGGGATTGCCCGGTTCGACGACGGTGCCGTGTCGGTCCGAAAGGCCGGCGATCGCCGCCGGCCGCCAGGACAGCAGCGCCAACACCTCGGGCAGGTCGAGACCGAGCTCGTCGAGTGCGAGGGAGAACGCCGTCTCGAGGCCCAGCATCCCCGGCGGCGCCTGGTCGAACGACAGTTCCTTGGCATGGTCGGTGTGGGGGGCGTGGTCGGTGGCGATGGCGTCGATCGTCCCGTCGGCGAGCCCTTCCCGGACCGCTGTGACATCGGCGTCCGTCCGCAGCGGCGGATGCACCTTGAAAACCGGGTCGTAGGAGGCACAGGCGGCGTCGGTGAGCGTGAAGTGGTGCGGGGTGGCCTCGGCGGTGACGGGCAGGCCTGCGGCCTTGGCGTCCCGGACCAGGGCGACGCTGCCGGCGGTCGAGAGGTGCTGGAAGTGCATGCGGGCGCCCGTGAGCCGGACCAGGGCGATATCGCGCATCACCATGAGCTCCTCGGCCTCGGCTGGCTGGCCCGGGATCCCGAGGCGGGACGACCACTCCCCCTCGTGCATGTAGCCGCCGGACGACAGGGCGGTCACCTCGCAGTGCTGGGCGAGCACCACGGGACGGCCCAGGCGGCGGGTCAGGCCGATGCTGTATTCCATGATCCGGCGCATCAGGCGGGGATCCTGCAGGCCGGTTCCGTCGTCGGTGAAGATCCCGATTCCCCGATCGACGAGTTCGCCCATGGGCACCATGTCCTCGCCGCGTCGACCGACGGTCATGGCGCCGGTCGGGACGATCTCGCAGGCCGTTCCCCGTCCGAGCGTGCGCACGAGTTCGACGACCGCTGCGCAGTCCATGGTGGGTTCGGTGTTCGGCATGGCCACCAGGGCCGTGTAGCCGCCGAGGGCGCCGCCCCTCGCTCCGGTCTCGATGGTCTCGGCGTCCTCCTGTCCTGGTTCCCGCAGGTGCGTGTGGAGGTCGACGAAGCCGGGAGACACGACGCATCCCGAGGCGTCGAGGTCGACGTCTCCCGAGAGTCCGGTGCCGACTGCGGCGATCCGGCCATCGTCGCCGATCTCGACGTCGGCGACGCGCTCGCCCGACCGGTCGATTACAAGGCCTCCACGGAGAACGATGGTCATGTGCGTTGCATCCGATCCGTCCCGATTGGCGTCGTCATGATCCGACCTCCGGCTCTGACCTGTCGATGAGCTCCCGGCCGGAGCCGAGGAGCAGGAACAGCACCGCCATGCGCACCGAGACGCCGTTGACGACCTGGTCGAGGATCACGGAACGTGGGTCGGAGGCGACCTCTGCGCTGAGCTCGAGGCCGCGGTTGGTGGGGCCGGGATGGCAGATGAGCGCATCAACGGGGAGCCGCGCCGCCCGGGCGGCGTCGAGCCCGTAGTCGGCCACGTACTCGCGGATCGACGGGATCAGGCCCTCGGTGATCCGCTCCCGTTGCAGGCGGAGCAGGTAGCAGGCGTCGAGTGATGGCAGGACCTCGTCGAGGTCGTGGCTGACCCGGACCGGCCAACCGGCGAGCGACGGCGGCAGCAGGGTCGGCGGTGCCACGAGGGTGACGTCGGCGCCGAGTGCGCTGAAGGCGAGCACGTTGGACCGGGCCACCCGGGAGTGCCGGATGTCGCCGACGATCCCGATCTGCATCCCGTCGAGGGCGCCCCGGTGCTGGCGGATCGTGTAGGCGTCGAGCAGCGCCTGCGTGGGGTGCTCGTGTGCGCCGTCGCCGGCGTTGATGACCGCGGCGTCGGTCCAGTCGGCGATCCGGTGGGGGGTGCCGGCCATGGGGTGTCGGACGACGAGGGCGTCGACCCCGTACGAGGCGATGACGTCGACGGTGTCGCGCAGGCTCTCGCCCTTGCTGAGCGACGACGAGCCGGCGGCGAAGTCGAGCGTGTCTGCCGAGAGGCGCTTGGCAGCCGTGTCGAACGAGATCCTCGTCCGGGTGGAGTCCTCGAAGAACAGGGTGGCCACGGTCCGCCCGCGCAGCGCCGGGACCCGGGGGATCGAACGACGGCCGATCTCGGCGAAGGTGTCGGTCAGGTCGAGGAGTTCCTCGATCTCGGCACGGTCCATGCCGTCGATGCCGAGCAGGTGGCCGGTCATGGCGATCTCCTGGTCGCCGGCGGGAACTGGCCGGTCACTTCTGCATGACCCCCAGGTCGACGCCCTCGAGGTGGACGTCGACGACCTCGTCCCGGCGGGTCGGAAGGTTCTTGCCGATGAAGTCGGGTCGGATCGGCAGCTCCCGGTGGCCGCGGTCGATCATGACCGCCAGCTGGATCGCACGGGGTCGGCCGAAGTCGCAGACGGCGTCGAGCGCCGCCCGGATGGTGCGGCCGGTGAACAGGACGTCGTCGACGAGGACGACGATGCTGTTGTCCAGGTCGACCGGGATGTCGGTGGCGGCTTCAGGGACGACGGGACGCAGGCCGATGTCGTCACGGTGGAGGGCGACGTCGAGGCTTCCGACGGGGGGCCGCATCCCCTCGATCTCGTCGAGGGCGTCGGCCAGGCGTTCGGCGAGGGGTACGCCGCCGGTCTGGAGTCCGATCACGACCATCTGGTCGAGCCCGTGGTTGCGCTCGATCACCTCATGGGCCATGCGCCGAACGGCCCGCGCCATGTCATCGGCGTCCATGATCCGTGCGTGGGCAATGAAAACGCCCCCGAATGGGGGCGTCTGTCGTCGTTCTCTTTCGGCCATCGGCCTCTACTCCTGATTCCGTTCGGGCCTCTCGGGACCCGTTTCACGGTCACGGAGA
>CAJXIS010000048.1 GCA_913054115.1 uncultured Acidimicrobiaceae bacterium
GCCGACGCCGACGACCCCAGGGCGGCCGCCCTCATCACCGCATGGGCGCACGGCCCCCGCCAGCACATCGGCAGGAACCCGACACCCGGCCTCTGGATGCTGGGAGGTGTCACGGCGCTGCTCGAGACGAGTCCACCGGGGGTGCTCGCCACCGACCTCGCCGCCTGTGCCGCCTACGAGGGGGCGATCCCGGCCGCTGCCTCCGTGACCTGTCCGGTCACCCTCGTCCTCGGCTCACAGGACCGCATGACACCCCGCAAGGCGGCACGGACGCTCGAAGATGCCTTCGCCACACCACCGGTCGTCGTCGAGCTGCCGAACTCGGGACACATGCTCATGTTGGAAGAACCCGAGGCGGTCCGCCTGGCGATCCTCGCCCACCTGGCCGCCTGCTGAGGCGGCCCCGAAGCAGAGACCCGAACCGGGCTCAGTTCTGCGGGAGGTCCCGGAAGGGTGTGCCCTTGGCCGGACCCGGTTCCTTCGCAAGGCCGAGCACCCGCTCGCCGATGATGTTGCGTTGGACCTGGTCGGTGCCTCCGTAGATGGACGGTGCCGGTGAGAAGAGCGTCATCTCCTGGACGATGCCCCCCGAGGAGCTGTCGGTGCGGTCGAGCATGCCGTCGGCACCGTTGACGAGGTTGCCGACCTCGCGGCTCTGGCGCACCAACTCGCTCATGGCCAGCTTCGCCATGTTCCCCTCGCCGCCGGTTCGCCCGGCTCCGGACCTGGCCCGCAACATGTTCCAACGGTTGACCTCGCCCAGGATGTGCAGTTGCATCATCGCCTGACGGACCACCGGATCTCCCAGCACGCCCCGGTGCTTGGCCAGGTCGACCAGCAGGTCGGTGGTGATGCCCCGGCCGCCGGAGCCGTCGGGTCCCCGGGGCGGCTTGTCGAGCAGGTCGCCGACGCGGTTCTCGAGCCGTCCGGCCTTGGGGCCGCCGGACACGGCCACTGGCCGCTTGCCGCCGCCGCCGAGGCTGGCCCGTTCGACGGCGAGCGTGGTGTTGGCCACGGCCCAGCCGTTGCCGAGCCCGCCGATGACGTCGTCGTTCGACACCCGGGCCTCGTCGAGGAAGACCTCGTTGAACAGCGCATTGCCGGTCATCTCCCGCAGCGGCCGGACCTCGATGCCCGGCTGGTCCATGTCGATGGCGAAGTAGGTGATGCCCTGGTGCTTGGGCTGCTCGGGGTCGGTTCGGGCGATGAGCATCCCCTTGTCGGCGATCTGGCCGCCCGAGGTCCACACCTTCTGGCCGGTGACGATCCATTCGTCGCCGTCGCGCACTGCCCGGGCCTGCAGGCCGGCCAGGTCTGAGCCGGCACCCGGCTCGGAGAACAGCTGGCACCAGCCGACGGTGCCGTCGAGGATCGGCGCAACCAGCCGATCGACCTGGTCCTGGGTGCCGTGCATCGCGATGGTCGGTGCCGCCAGCATGTAGCCGAGGCCGACCGGTGGGCCCAGCACCCCGGCGTCGGCCATGGCGGCGTTGACGACGGACATCTGTGCGCTGCCGTAGCCCCGGCCACCAGCGGCCTCGGGGAGGGCCGGGTGCGCCCAGCCGTCGGCGGCGAGACGGAGCCACCAGTCGCGGACCGTCAGGTCCGGGTCCCAGTTCTCGTCCAGCCAGTTGGAGATCTCTTCTCGGACCTGCTCCGCAGTGACGTCGCTCATGGCGACAGTGTCGCACGGCCCCGTCTGCCGCGGCTCAGTGGGAGCCGATCGCTAGGGTGGCGGATCCGTCCCCGACGAGGAGGAACGGCCGGTGCGCTGGTCGACACTGTTCATCCCGACACTGCGCGATGCCCCGGCCGACGCCGAGGCGGTCAGCCACCGCCTGCTGGTGCGTGGTGGCTTCATCCGCCAACTCCAGTCGGGCCACTACTCCATGCTGCCGCTGGGATGGCGCGTCCACCGCAAGGTCGCCGAGGTCATCCGGCAGGAGATGGACGCCATCGGCGCCCAGGAGGTGCTGCTGCCGGCCATGCACCCGGCGTCGATCTGGCAGCAGTCAGGCCGCTGGGAGTCGATGGGCGACGAGATGTTCCGCCTGGTCGACCGCAAGGGCGCCGACATGGCCCTCGGGATGACCCACGAGGAGGTCATCGCCCTCGTCGGCCTCGAACTCGCCTCCTATCGGGACCTGCCACAGATGTGGTACCAGATCCAGACCAAGTTCCGCGACGAGCCCCGACCCAAGTCCGGCCTCCTGCGGGTCCGCGAGTTCGCCATGAAGGACTCGTACTCCATTGACATCGACGACGCCGGTCTCGATCGGTCGTTCGACCTCCACCACCACGCCTACACGCGGATCTTCTCCCGACTCGGCCTCGACGCCCTGCCGGTCGAGGCCTCGTCGGGGGCGATGGGCGGCAGCGCATCGGTCGAGTTCATGGTCGAGTCGCCTGCCGGCGAAGACGACGTGGCCCGCTGCGCCGGCTGTGGCTACGCCGCCAACGTGGAGCGTGCTTCAGCGGCCACCAGGCCGGTCGAGAACCGACCCGGTCGCGACGCCCCGGAACGCTTCCCCACCCCGGACATCCGCACGATCGCCGCCCTCGCCGAAGCCGGGCACCCGCCTGAGCATCAGGTCAAGACGCTCGTCTACGAGGCCGACGGCAACCTCGTGCTCATCCTGCTACGCGGCGACCACCCCTTCCTCGAACAGAAGTTCACCGACGCCACCGGAGCAGGGAACCTGTGCCCCGCCGAGGCCGACCGCATCCGCGACGCCCTCGGGGCATCGCCCGGAAGCCTCGGGGCGGTCGGCGTCGACCACCTCACCATCTACGCCGACCTCGCCCTCGAGGGCCGCTCGGGCATGACCACGGGCGCCAACGCCGACGACGTCCACCTCGACGGCGTCGACGTCGAACGGGACATCGCCGTCGACCACTGGCTGGACCTCCGCGGGATCCTCGACGGCGAACCCTGCAGCGCCTGTGGCGAACCCCTCGAGGTCGTCCGCTGCATCGAGGCCGGACACATCTTCAAGCTCGGACGCAGGTACGCCGAGGCGATGGGCATGTCGGTCCTCGACGCCGACGGACAGTCCCGCACGCCGACCATGGGCTCCTACGGCATCGGCGTCGGCCGGGCCATGGCTGCGGTCGCCGAGGTGCACCACGACGACGACGGGCTCATCTGGCCGGTCGCCATCGCCCCCTACGAGGTCGTCCTGACGGTGGTCAAGGCCGACCACGAGCCCTCGATGGAACTCGCAGGCCGTTGGCACGACGAACTCACGGCAGCGGGCATCGACGTCCTCCTCGACGACCGCGACGCCCGCCCCGGCGTGAAGTTCGCCGACGCCGAACTCATCGGCATTCCCCTGCGCGTCACGATCGGTCCGAGGGGCCTCGACCAGGGAAGCGTCGAGTTCACCCGTCGCTCGACCGGCGACAAGGACGACATCGCCATCGACGACCTGACCCGGACGGTGGTCGACGCTGTGGCCGCCGGACACCGGCTCGGCACCTGAATCGCCCGCGGCATCCCCGCCAGCGTTAGATTTCCCCCGTCCACCCATCGACGAACCGCTCCCCGAGACCCATGCCACGAACCATCGATCGCAGCCGGCCCATCAAGCGCTTCACCAAGGTCGTCGCGGCCGTCGACCTTCCGGGTGTGCCGGAGGGAACGGGCGGAAAGGTCCGGGTGGCCAACGGCATCTCCTGGTACCGCTACTGGGTGACGTTCGACAACGGCGTCGACCTCGGGGGGGTCAGCCACGACCAGTTGGCGCAGCGACGCGACTGGCCACAGTTCCGCATCGACCGCGACCGGGCTGCTCTCCAGACCGACGTGGCCGACGACGGCAACGGTGACGCCACCGACGAGGGTGGCGACGACGCCGATGCGGGCAACCGGTTCGGCATCCCCGAGCACCTGATCGAGCGCAGCCGCCTGGCCCGCCAGCGCCTCGGGGCCTGACTTCTCGACCGACGCAGGCCTCAGTCCGGTATCCTCAGACGTCCCCCTCTCCCCCTCCGAAGTCGAATCTGCCCCCAGGGAGGCTCCTGTGTCCTTCAAGCCCGGCGACAAGGTCGTGTACCCGCACCACGGTGCCGCCGTCATCGAGAGGAAGGAGAAGCGCGTCGCCTTCGGCGAAAAGCGCGACTACCTCGTCCTCCGGATGGCGCATGGCGAGATGACCCTCTCGGTCCCCGTGGACATGGCCGAGGAGGTCGGCATGCGCTGGCCCATCGCCAAGGCCGACGTCGAAGACCTCTTCGAGGTGCTCCGCAAGCGCGATGTGCGTGAGCCGGCGAACTGGTCACGGCGGTTCAAGAACCATCAGGAGAAGCTCAAGAGCGGCGACGTCTACCAGGTCGCCGAGGTGGTGCGGAACCTCGCACTCCGGGAGGCCGCCAAGGGCCTGTCCACCGGCGAGAAGACCCTCTACACCAAGGCCCACAGCGTCCTCGTGTCCGAACTCGCCTTCGCCCTCAACATCTCCGAGGACAAGGCAGCCGACAAGGTGGCAGACGCCCTCATCTGATCCTGTGGGCCGCGCCAGCACACTCACCTGATCTCCGGGGTCGACTCGGGTACCATCGCCGGAGACATCCTCGACGGATATCGATTTTCAGGCAGCAGGGAGGCACTCGTGGCAGAGCGACGCATCGTCGTCGGGATCGAGGGGTCCGGGTATGCCCGGGCCGCCCTCATCTGGGCCCTCGAGGAGGCAGCGTTTCGCGGTGCCGTGGTCGAGGCCGTCACGGCGTACTCCCCCACCTACGTGCCGGCCGCCCCCGACCTCGGCTACGTACCACTCGACTCCTTCGACCTGGTCACCGAGGTCGAGCGCATGCAGGGTGACGTCATCGACTCGGCGGTCGCGGCCGCCGGCGATCCCGACGTCGAGATCCGCCGGACCCTCGTCAAGGGACGGGCCGCCGACACCCTGATGCGGGTCGCCGAGGGTGCGGACATGCTCGTGGTCGGCAACCGGGGGCGGGGCGGATTCGTCGGCCTCCGGCTGGGCTCCGTCAGCCAGGCCATCGCCCACCACAGCCCGTGCCCCCTGGTGATCGTCCGCACCGGCCTCGCCGACGACGTCGCCACCGACACCGCTGACGACGCCTGACAGAAAACCTTCCCTCAAGGCTCGCACGCGCTACGAATCTGCGCGAACCTACGGTCAGACCGGCGGACCCGCCGGAGAGCAACCGAAGGGGGACACATGAGCCAGACCTTGGAGGCCACCGAAGCAGGCGAAGGCGAAGGGGGCGGTTCAGGGGCACTGTCCGAAGCGGTCGATGAGATCGCTCAGGTCGCGGGGCCGGTCGGCGGGTTGTGGATAGCCCACAACGAGCGCGGCATCTGTGGCAGTGCCTTCGCCAACCTGATCACCTTCGCCCGGTTCCGAGAAGAACTCCACGACCGGACCGGACGACCCGCTGCCCGAAGCGATGCCCTTCCGGACGACCTCTACGACGCCGTCGAGCGTGCGTTCGCCACCGGTCGCCGCGACGAGTTGACCTTTGACTTCGAGGGCGCCACACCGTTCCAGCAGTCGGTCTGGGAGGCATGCCTCGCAGTTCCGCCCGGCGAGACCCGCACCTACTCCGAGATCGCCAAGGTGGTCCATCGGCCGAACGCCGTCCGGGCGGTCGGCACGGCGCTCGGCAGCAATCCGATCCCGGTGCTGGTTCCCTGTCACCGGGTCCTGCGGACCGACGGCAGCCTGGGTGGCTACGCCTTCGGTGAACTGGTCAAGCAGAAGTTGCTCGACCGCGAGGCCGAGAGGGCCGCTGCCGCCTGAACCGGCCCTGAACCGGCTCCGACGAGGCAGACGGTCACCGACTGCGGTAGACCCGCGCACACCGACGACGCCCATCCGGGGCGAGAGGAGACAGTGCGCCGATGAGCCAGAACCCCGAGCCCGACGAGGGTCGGATCACCACCGAGGTCCGGGGCCGGATCCTCCTGATGGGCATCGACCGCCCTGCCAAGTTGAACGGCTTCACTCCGGAGATGAACCGCCAGCTGGTCGGCGCCTACACCCGGCTCGACGAGGACGACGACCTCTGGTGCGGCGTGCTCTTCGCCCACGGCAACCACTTCACCGCCGGCCTCGACCTGCCCAAGTGGACCGAGCGCATGAAGTCCGGCGATCGCGGCCGGAGGTCCGACATCGTGGACCCGACGGCACTCGGTCGCGGCTGCCGGAAACCGATCGTCTCGGCGGTCAAGGGCTACACCTACACGCTCGGCATCGAGATGATGCTGGCCGGAGACATCGTGGTGGCCGCCGACGACTGCCGCTTCCGCCAGCACGAGCCGCTGCGCGGCATCCATGCCGCCGGTGGTGCGAGCATCCGCTTCGTCCAGCGGGGCGGCTGGGGCAACGCCATGTACCACCTGCTCACCTCCGACGAGTTCGACGCCGACGAGGCACACCGGATCGGCCTCGTGCAGGAGGTGGTTCCCACCGGCACGGAGCTCGACCGGGCGATCGAACTCGCCGAGGTCATCTGCCTGGGCGCCCCGTTGGCCGTCCAGGCCACCAAGGCGTCGTCGCTGCGCTACGTCCAGGAGGGCGAGGCGGCCTGCATCGCCGCCCTCGGACCCGTCCAATCCGAACTGGCCGCCACCGCTGACGCCGCCGAGGGGCTGGCTGCCTTCCGGGAACGGCGCGACCCGGTCTTCGGGGGCAACTGAGCCCTCCTCCACCCGAGGCGCGACCTACGGCCAGGGGACCTCGGCCAGTTCGTCGCGCAACTCGTACTTGAGGATCTTGAACGTGGCGTTGCGGGGCAGGGCGCCCTCGTAGACGACCAGTTGCTCGGGCACCTTCTGGCGCATCAGGCCCGCCGACCCGCACGCATCCACCATCTCGTCGAAGGTGAGGGGCTCGGCGCCCTCTGCGGTCTCGACGACTGCGCACACGCGCTCTCCACGTTCGGCATCGGGCAGGCCGATCACGGCGACGGCGTTGACCGACGGGTGGGCGAACAGGACGTCCTCGACCTCCTTGGCCGAGATGTTCTCACCCTTCCGGATGATGATGTCCTTGACCCGCCCGGTGAGGGTGAGGTGCCCGTCATCGCGCATGACGCCGAGGTCGCCGCTCCGGAAGCGGCCCCGGTCGTCGAAGGCCGCTGCATCGAGGGATGGGTCCCGGTACCCCTTGAACAGCTGCGGTCCGGAGATCACGACCTCACCCTCTTCGCCCGGATCGCAGTCGGAGCCGTCGGGCCGCACCACGCCGACCTCGGCACCGTGGACGGGGGCGCCGTCCGAGTGGGCCAGCTGGTCGTCGGTGTCGTGGGGCGAGCCCTGGCAGATCATCGGGCTCTCGGTCATGCCGTAGCCGTGTGCCACGGGGATGCCCATCTCCGCCTGCACCTCGAAGAAGACCTCGGGTGGCTTGGGTGCGCCGCCGCCGGAGAGCAGGCGCAGGGTCGGGATGATCGGCTCGTCGGGCGTCTGGCGCTGGACGTTGAGGAACATCGTGTAGAAGGCGGTGCTCCCACCGGCCATGGTGACCCCGAGGCGGCGATACGCCTCGATCGTGGGCAACAGGTCGAACCGCTCGACCAGTACGGCCGGAAAGCCGCTGGCCAACAGGCAGACCAGGTAGTCGGGGCCGCCGATGTGCGAATACGGGAAGGCGATGGACCCGACATCGTCGGCCTGCATGTCGAGTGCCCGGGCCAGCCCGACGCCGCCGGCCATCAGGCTGGCGTCGCTGTGCATGACCCCCTTCGGATCCGAGGTCGTGCCGGATGTGTAGTAGATCCAGCGGATCGGCTCGTCCCCGTGGTCCGGAACGGGCGGAAGGTCCGACGGGTCGCCCTCCGGAAGGGAGTCGTAGGCAGGCACCACGGTCGGTGGGGCCTCGAGACCTGCAGTCGCCCGCTCGACCATTGCCGCATAGTCGAAGCCTCCCCACTCTCCGGGCACGAGGACCAGTTCGGCCCCGGTCTGGCGGATGCAGAAGCCCACCTCACGGTCCCGGTAGATGTGGAGGATCGGGTTCTGGACGGCGCCGAGCCGGGAGAGTGCCAGCGAGGCGACGATCGTCTCGATGCGGGTGGGCAGCACCCAGGTGACGGCGGTGCCCTCGCCGACGCCCATCGCGGCAAAGCCGACAGCGGCACGCTCTGCCCGGTCCTTGACGTCGGCGAACGTGAGGGTCCTCCCCTCCGTGTCGATCAGCATGTCGCGGCCGGGCGTGGCCGCCACCCGCCGCTCGAGCAGTTCCCAGAAAGTCCGGGCATCGTAGATGGGGTCGCTCATTGGTTCCCTCCGCAGGCCAGATTTCCGAGCAGACAGGATTGCACAACCGGCACGGTCCGGCTCAGCCGAGTTCGGCTCCATTCCCCATCGCAGCGATCATCGCGGCAGGACCGATCAACCGTCGCTGCCTCCCTGGCAGCTGTCGTTGCGCAGGGTTCCGTTGCTGCCGATCGTGCTGCACCAGAAGGAACGCCGATCGATGAAGCCGTCCATCCGGGCGCCCGTCAGGTTGGCCGACTTGAGGTCGACCTCGACCATCATGGCCGCCGTCAGGTCGGAGCGGGTCAGGTCGGTGTGCGACAGGTCCGTGTGGAAGAACACCGCTGCCGGCGCTCGAACTTCGGTGAGCGTTGCGCCGGCCAGGTTGGTGTTGGACAGCGAAGCACCGGCGAGGTTGGCGCCGGTCAGGTCGGCACCCACCATCAGCGCACCGTCGAGGATCGCGCCCTCGAGGTTGGCGAAGGTCAGGTCGATGCCCGGGATGACCGCACCGGCAAGGTCCTGGCCGGAGAAGTCCGCACCGCTGCATGAGCCGTTCGGGACCAGGGCGCACTCCTGTTCGTCGACGTCGGGCCCCTCGCCCGGATCCTCATCCTCGACGGCCTCGGTGGTCGTGGTGGCCTCAGTCGTCGACGTCGATGACGTCGTCGTCGATAACGGCTCGTCGCCCGTGTCGGAGGGCGTCGTATCGGCTGGTGCCGCGGTCGTCGTCGGGTCGACGACGTCCTCACCGCCATCTCCTCCACCGCACGCAGCGGACACCGCCACGATCGCCAGGACCGCCGCCAGCAGGAACCACCTGCCCCGAGTGCCCCTCGCCTCACTGCTCCTCATATTTTCCATCCCCTCAGATAGCCCGCTTGTCGATGATCATCTCACTCATTCGGATTCGGCGCCAGCGAACGTCGCCCCCTTGGAGGCGAAGTCGTAGGTGTAGGTGACACCGTCGACCTCGACCGTGACGCCGGTGCTGGTCTTGGTGGACACGGCACTCGCGCCGTCGGCGGATTCGACGGTCATGGTCAGGCCGTCGGCCGAGATGTTGGAGGTGGCCCCACTCTCGGAGACGATCTCGGTCGAGCCGTCGGCCGCCTTCGAGGTCGAAACTGCGCCCTCCACCGTCCCTGCCGAGTCGAACGTCCGGGTGCCGCTGTCCGACTCGACCACCATGGAACCATCGCTGCCGATCGTGACGGCGAGTTCGTCGCCGTTGCCCATGACCACCACGATCGTGCCGTCCTTCGGGTTGGCGGTCAACGACTCGATACCGCCGGCGCCATCGACGTAGTCGTAGACGACCTGCATCTCGCCCCCGTCGTCGGTGGACACCTTGGTCATCGAGCCGTCCTTCGACTCGATCAGCTTCCCGTCCGTGGTGATGGCGACCGACGTGGCAGTTCCGTCCGGATCCGTCACCGTCTGTGCCCCGTTCGGGGCGGTGACGATCTCTGTGCCATCCGTGAGGACGGTTCGTGTCGAGCCGTCGGCCAGCCGGGTCGTGTCCTGCTCGCCGCCGTCGCCCTCGACGTGCATCGTGACCTTGGTCTTCGGGTTGAACCCCGTGACGCCGCCACCGGCATCGCTGGTGACGATCGTGCCGTCGGTCAGTTCGCGCGTCTTGTAGACCGCACCACTCGCATC
>CAJXIS010000049.1 GCA_913054115.1 uncultured Acidimicrobiaceae bacterium
AAATGCCAGCTCCCAGGTGTGGCCGCCGCGGTCGACCTGGGCGACCAGCCGTGAGGCGAGGGCGTTGACGACCGAGGCGCCGACGCCGTGGAGGCCACCCGAGGCCCCGTAGGCCCCGCCCCCGAACTTGCCGCCGGCGTGGAGTTCGGTGAAGACGACCTCGAGTGCCGAGACCTTGCGCTTGGCGTGTTCGTCGACCGGGATGCCGCGTCCGTTGTCGGCGACCTCGACCGTCTGGTCGCGGTGCAGGGTGACGTCGATCCTGGTGGCGTGGCCGGCTGCTGCCTCGTCGACGGCGTTGTCGATGAGCTCCCAGACCAGGTGCATCAGGCCCTGGCTGCCGGTGCCGCCGATGTACATGCCCGGCCGTTTCCGGACCGCTTCGAGGCCCTCGAGCGTCTGGATGGAATCGGCGTCGTAGCCATTGCCGGAGGCTTTCGCCGACGAGGTCCTGGTGCTGGGCTTGGCGGACCTCTTGATGGGCTTATCTGCAGGTGCCCTGGTTGCCATGGTCACCACCGCGCCGGACCCAGGTCGAGGACCTGTCGTTCGGTGGAGGTGCTCGAGAGCTCACGCCGGGTGGGCTCGAGCAGGAACGGCACGGGTGACGGGTCGGCCTTCTTCGGGTCGTCGTCGGCGGCCATGACGGCGAGAAGTCCGAGCGGTTGCCCGACCCGGGAGAGGAGGAGTGTCGATCCGGCGACCGGCTTGCCGACACGGATGCCGACGCCGCCGCGTCCCTTGCTGTCGAAGTCGGAGATCGGCGTGGCCTTGGCGCTGCAGTCGTCACCGACCGTGAACAGCAGGTCGTCGCCGAGCACCGGTCCGGCGCCGATGACCCTGGCCCCGGGGCGGAGTTTCATGCCGGCGACGCCGGAGGCACCTCGTCCCTGGATGCTGATGCCATCGACCGGAGTCCTCAGGACCTGGCCGTCGCTGGCGACGATCACCACGTCGATGCCGTCCGGAGCGCAGAAGGCGGCGGCCACGTGGTCGCCCGACTTGAGCGACAGCAGGGTCTTTCCCGGCTTGGTCCCGCGGACCTCGTCGAGGGTGAGGCGCTTGGTGACGCCTTCGGCGGTCACCAGCACGAGGTGCTCGTCACCGCCGGCGACGACCGTGTGGATGGCCTCGCCACGGTTGGTGCCGAAGACCTGGGCGGCGCCGCCGCCCCGTGTGCGCCCGGTGGCGTCGCCGAGTTCGGCCGCCAGCACCTGCAGGGCACGCCCGTCGGAGGTGACGGCGGTGATCCGTTCGGTGGTGCGGGTGACGATTGAGGTCACGAGTACGTCGTGTCGCCCTGGGGTTGCCCGACGGGCGCCATCGACGGGAAGGCGACCGATCTGGCCGGATGTCGACAGGGTGACCACACAGGCCTCGTCGACGATGTCGTCGGCGACCTCGGTGGCGTCGAAGACCGGGAGGTCGTCGGGGTGGACGATCTCGGTGCGCCGGGGCCGTCCGAACTCATCGACTGCCCCGGCGAGCTCCTTGAGCACCGTGGTGCGCTGGCGTTCCTTCGACTTCAGCAGCTTCTGCAGGTCGGCGATCGTTGCCAGCAGGGAATCTCGCTCCTCTTCGATGCGGAGCTTCTCGAGGGCCGTGAGGCGCTTGAGCGGCATGTCGAGGATGTGGTCCGTCTGCACCTGGCTCAGAGTGAAGCGCTGCATGAGCGCCTTGCGGGCAGCGGCCGTGTCGTCCGACGCCCGGATGATGGCGACGACCTCGTCGATGGCATCGAGGGCGATCAGGAGGCCCTCGACGATGTGGAGCCGGTCGCCGGCTCGTTCCAGTCGATGTCGGGTGCGTCGGGCGATGACCTCGAGTCGGTGCTTGACGTAGTGGTCGCAGAGATCGCGGAATCCGAGGGTGCGGGGCTCGCCATCGACCAGGACCACGTTGTTGATGCCGAAGGTCTCCTCGAGTGGGGTGAGCCGGTAGAGCTCGCCGAGGACCGCCTGGGGGTTGTGGCCGCTGCGCACGAGGATCTGGATCCGCAGCCCGATCGACCGGTCGCTGAGGTTCTTGAAGTCGGCGACGCCGGGCAGGCGGTCGGCCTCGTTGAGCTCCTTGAGCTTGGCGATGACCCGCTCGGGGCCGACCAGGTAGGGGAGTTCGGTGACGATGATCGCCTGCCTGCCCCGGCCGACGGATTCGACCTCGGCACGGGCCCGGATGCGGATGCTGCCGCGGCCGGTCTCGTAGGCCTGTCGGATGCCGTCGTCGATGATGATGCCGCCGCTCGGGAAGTCGGGTCCGGGGCAGAGGGCCAGGAGCTCGTCGGTCGTGGGCTTGGGCCGGCGCCTGGTCATCACCAACTCGATGGCGTCGTACACCTCCCGGAGGTTGTGGGCCGGCATGTTGGTCGCCATGCCGACGGCGATGCCCGACGTGCCATTGATCAGCAGGCCGGGGAGCAGGCCGGGGAGGACGATGGGCTCCTCGGACTCGCCGTCGTAGGTGGGGCGGAAGTCGACGGTGTCCTCGTCGAGCTCCCGGACCATGGCCATGGCCGCAGCGCTCAGGCGGCACTCGGTGTAGCGGGGGGCGGCGGGAGGGTCGTCGAGCGACCCGAAGTTGCCTTGCGGATCGACGAACGTGATCCCCCGTGAGAAGTCCTGGCCCATGCGGACCAGGGCGTCGTAGATGGCGGTGTCGCCGTGGGGGTGGTATCGGCCCATGGTGTCGCCGACCACGCGGGCGCTCTTGCGGTGCGGCGTATCCGGACGGATGCCCATCCGGAGCATCGAGTAGAGGATGCGGCGCTGCACCGGCTTGAGGCCGTCGCGGACATCGGGTATCGCACGCGAGGTGATGACCGACAGTGAGTAGGCGAGGAACGACTCGCGCATCTCGTCGGCGACCGGGACGTCGATGACCTCCTTGGCGAAGGGGGCCTCGTCCGCGAGCAGTTTCTGCTGCTGGGCCATGGTGCTGGGGTCCTCGGATTCTGGTGTGCTCGGGGAATGGATTCGTTGATCGTCAACTGGAGCAACAGCATGCCGCGGCCCTGTGACAGGCCCCGCTGGCCGTCGTGCCGACGGTAGTCGGGAGCACCGTGGTTCCGGGGTATGCCCGAGGCGGAAGGGTGGTTCCCCGTTGGTGATTCAGGCCCTGGAGCGACAGCGGGTGAGTCCGGCCACCAGGTCGTCGATGGCGTCGAGGAGGGCGCTTCCGCCCACGTTGCGCATCCGTGCGACGTCTCCGGCCGACCAGCGGTGGTCGATCGCCCCCGGGGACAGGCCGGCCGCCCGCCAGGTCTCGCCGACGACGCGCAGGGCCCGATCGACGCCCGGGTCGCCACAGGCGACGACGATCTCGGCGGCTTCGATCAGGTCGAAGGTGGTGCCGGAGGCCTGCTCGAGGGTGCCGAGGCGGAAACGCAGAACTTCGGCGGCGATCCGGGTGTGGTTCACCGGCCCGGTCGCGTCCCTGTCCTGTCCACGGTTCCGACGATAGGTCCCGCCGATCGGCGGTCCGGGGATGCCTTCAGGAACGGCTGGGCGCCGGGCAGCAGTCGGCAGGGCAGGTATCGGGACGGATTCCGAGCCCGCCGAGCGAGCGCCGCTCCGTGGAGCCGCCGAGGCGTTCCTCGAACAGGTCGACCACCATCGAGGCGAATCGGGGATCGTCGTCGACGGCACGTGCCCGGACGAACGAGATGCCGGCGGCTGCGGCGCGCCCAGCCGCCTCGACGTCGAGGTCCCAGGCGATCTCGAAGCTCTCGATCGGCATGCCGAGGGGTGCCACGACGACGGCCCGGACGCCGTCGGCGGCGAGGGCGTCGATGCGATCGCCGACGTCCGGTTCCAGCCATGGCACGTGGGGGGAGCCGCTCCGGGACTGCCACACCACCTCCCACGGGTGGTTGCCGTCGGGGTCGGCCAGCCCGGCGACGAGGCCGGCCGCATCATGGAGTTGCGCCTCGTAGCCGCACGTCGCCGCCAGGCCGGACGGGATGCTGTGGGCCGTGAACAGCAGGTGGGCACCGTCGCGGCGATCGGGCGGGAGTTCGGCGAGCGCGTCGATGAGCCGATCAGCTGCTGGTTCGATCAGGCCGGGGTGGTCGTGGTGGGGGCGTACCCGGTCGATGCGGGGCGCACCGGAACCAACCGCCCGGCAGGCGGCGTCGAGGTCGTCGCCGTACTGTCGACAGGTCGGATACGAGCTGTAGGGGCTGGAGACCCAGGCGAGGACCCGCTCGGCGCCCTCATCCCGCAGCGAAGCGACCACGTCGACGAGGAGGGGGTGGGCGTTCCGGTTCCCCCAGAAGACCGGCAGGTCGTGATGGCGCGTGGCCAGCCGCTCGCCGATGGCGGCGACCAGGGAGCGCATGTGGCCGTTGAGCGGCGACACGCCGCCGAACCGGTCGTAGCGGGCCGCCACCTCGGCGAGGCGTTCTGGCGGGATCTCGCGTCCCGCCGCGACGCGTTCGAGGAAGGGGCCGACCTGGTCGGGGCCCTCGGGTCCGCCGAAGGCGACCAGCAGCAGGGCGTCGTAGTCGGACTCCCGGTCCATCGGCTGGTCGGTGTGGGCGTCAGTCGCCGGCGACGGCGAAGTGGGAGAGGTCCTCGTCGAGCCCGGACCGGATTGCGTCGGCGATGGCGCCCCTTGCGGTTGTCCGCGTGCGCAGGAGGCCACCGCGGCTGATGCCGGTCAGGGCCTGCGCCCGGTCGATCGCGGCGGCCACGGGATCGCCGTCGAGCACCTCGTCGAGGAAGCCGGCGTCGGCGGCGCCGTCGGGGTCGTACATGGTGCCAAGAGCCGTGACCCTGGCGTAATGGCGCTTGGAGATGCGGTCGCGGGCCAGTTCGGTGGCGAAGAAGGGCAGCGGCATCCCGATGGTCACCTCGGGCAGCCCGATCTTGAACTCGCCCCTGATTCCGACCCGCAGGTCGCACGACATCAGGATGATCGCCCCGGCGGCGATGGCGTGCCCTGTGCAGGCGGCCACGACCGGGCGGGGGTACATGTAGAGGCGCAGGAACAGGTCGACGCCCCGTGCGAGCATCGCCTGGGCCGCCTCGGCTCCCGACTGCATGACCTTCAGGTCGAAGCCCGCCGAGAAGCGTCCGGGACGACCGGCCAGCACGATGGCGTCGGCGTTCCCGTCGACCTCGTCGAGGGCTGCCAGCAGGGCGTCGATCGAGGCGTTGCCGAGCGCGTTGGCCTTGCCGTCGTCGAACTCGAGGACCGCCACGTCGCCTTCGCGGCGGATGGTCACGATCTCGGGTGTGGTTCCTTCGGAGGGTGTGTCGGACATGCCGGCAACCTACCGGCTGTCATCCGGCTACTCCGATGTGGGTCCCGGTGGCACCGCTAGGCTTCGGGCATGACTGACACCGACGCACTGGACCATGTGACACAGATCGACCAGGTGATCGTGGTCACCGAGGCGGCACTCGCCAAGGTCCTCGAGATCCGCAACGAAGAGGACGACCCCACCGGGTTGGCCCTGCGGGTCTCGATCACCGGTTCCCAGGGAGTCGACTACGTCTATGACCTGGCGTTCCTCGAACTCGACGCCGCCCCGGACGACGACATCCGCTGGGAGATCGGCGACCTGTCCCTGCTGGTCCCCTCCGACGACCGCGAGAAGTTGGCCGGCTCCACCCTCGACCTTCCCAACAACCCGACCCAGGGCGGGCTCGTGGTCCGCAATCCCAACCGTCCCAATCCGCTGGGAGACATGGGCACCCTCGAACTCACCGGCGAGTTGCCGGAGCGCGTCGGCCAGCTGATCGCCGAACGCATCAACCCCGCACTGGCATCGCACGGCGGGTACGCCACGCTCATCGGCGTCGAAGGCTCGACCGCCTACGTCACCATGGGTGGCGGTTGCCAGGGCTGCTCCATGAGCGCCGCCACGCTGACCGAGGGCATCCGGTCCGCCATCCTCGAGGCGATCCCCGAGATTCTCGATGTGATCGACGCCACCGACCATTCGGCCGGCGAGAACCCCTTCTATACCTGACCCCTGATACCTGACCCGCTGGGTCGGCCAGGGCAATCGACCGAGCGGCCGTTGAGCCGCCGGGTCGGTCAGAGCGACCGACGCACGTGTTCGGCCACGCCGGCGGCGTCGAGGCCGAAGGACGCCAACAGATCGTCCGGCTTCCCGTGGGCGTGGTGGGCCACCGGAACCCCCAGCACGCCGACCCGGGTTCCCGGCGCTGTCTCGGCGAGCGCGGAACGCACCGCCGTGCCGAACCCGCCCTCACGGAAGCCGTCCTCGATGGTGACCACCAGCGGATGCCGTGCGGCGTCGGCGAGCATCGCCGGATCGAGCGGTCGGATCAGCCGCGGGTCCCAGACCGTGGCCGCGATGCCCTCGGCATGCAGCAGTTCGGCGGCTCCGGTCGCGGCAGCCAACATCTTCCCGGCACCGAGCAGGCAGACGTCGGCGCCCTCGCGGACCTGCCGACCAGCGAAGCCGGAGCCGATCTCGTCCCAGCCCACATGGGGTGCGGTCGTCTTCGGCCAGCGGATGGCGGCAGGCCCGTCACAGAGATCGAGGGCGTCCACCAGCATCTGCTGGAGCTCCTGATACGACGACGGGGCGAAGATCGTCATTCCCGGCACCGTCGACAGCAGGACGAGGTCGAGGACGCCGTGGTGCGACGGCCCGTCGTCGCCGGTGATGCCCGCACGGTCGAGGCAGAAGATGACCGGTTGCCCGTGGAGGGCGACGTCGAGGTTGACCTGGTCGATCGCCCTGGCGAGGAAGGTCGAGTAGACGGCGAACACGGGCCGCAGGCCCCCCATGGCCATGCCCGCCGCCGAGGTGACCGCGTGCTGCTCGGCGATGCCGACGTCGAAGCAGCGGTCCGGGAAGCGTTCGCGGAACGGGAGCAGGCCGGTCGAGTCGGGCATGGCGGCCGTGATGGCGACGAGTTCGGGCCGCGACTCCGCAGCCTTGACCAGTGCCTCGGTGAAGGCCTCGGTGTAGCTGCCGGGCTTGATGCCGGAGGTGTCGTGCATGTGCTTGATCGGGTCGAGTTCGGCCGGTTCGTAGCCACGACCCTTCTGAGTGAGGACATGGACGACGACCGGTCCGTCGAACGCCCTGGCGTTGGCGAGGGCCTCCTCGATCTCGGCGATGTCGTGGCCGTCGAACGGACCGAGGTAGTGGACGCCGAGGGTTTCGAAGAACGCCGTCGGCTCGAGCATCTCGCGGATGGCGGCCTTGGTGGCGTTGATGCCCCGTTCGACGATCTCCCCGACCCACGGCAGGTTCTCGGCCAACTCCTCGAGCCGACGCTGCCGGCGCATGTAGGTCGGGTTCGATCGGATGCGGATGAGGCTCTCCGAGAGGCGACCGACGGTCGGGGCGTAGGAACGGCCGTTGTCGTTGAGGATGATCGTGACGCCGAGGCCGCTGTGTCCGAGGTTGTTCAGCCCCTCGAAGGCCATGCCGCCCGTCATCGCGCCGTCACCGATGACGGCGACGACCCGGCGACCGCTGTTGGTTGCGGCCTGGGCGGTGGCGATCCCGTGGGCGTACGAGAGCACGGTCGAGGCGTGTGAGTTCTCGATCCAGTCGTGGGCCGATTCGGACCGGGAGGGGTAGCCGGACAGCCCGCCGGGCTGGCGCAGGGTGTCGAAGTCGGCGAGGCGGCCGGTCAGCATCTTGTGGACGTAGGTCTGGTGGCCGGTGTCCCAGAGGATGATGTCGTGGGGGCTGTCGAAGGTGCGGTGCAGGGCGATGGTCAACTCGACGGCGCCGAGGTTGGAGCCGAGATGGCCGCCCGAGCGGTCGACCGCCTCGACCAGGCGTGTGCGGATCTCTGCGGACAGGCTGCGCAGCTCGGTGGTGCCGAGGTCGCGGAGGTCTGCCGGGGTTCGGATCGATTCGAGATGCAAGGGATGGGTTCTCCGCAGCCGGGGAAGCGCACAACGGTAGCCGCCCCACCCGGTGTTCGGTCCCCGGGGGTGGGTGCCTCAGGTGCTGCGGAGGCTCCAACGGTGCCAGGAGTCGGCCAACCTGCGCCCCATCAGCACGCCGGCGCCGACGACCACGATTGCACCGAGGGCGTCGATCCAGTAGTGGTTGCCGGTGACGATCACGGCGAAGAGGGTGAGAACCGGATAGGCGACGACCAGCGCCCGGGAGAACGAGCGTCGGAGCACCGGCCAGAGGGCCAGCGTGCACCACGTCGCCCAGGCGAAGTGGAGGCTCGGCATGGCGGCGTACTGGTTCGAGATCTTCTGCATCGTCCCGGAGTCGAACGACCAGAGGCCGCCGGCCTCGGAGACGGTGTCCATGAACGGGTAGGCGGCCAGGCATCCCCCGAACTCTCCGCAGTCGGCCAACAGGCGGGGAGGCATCAGCGGGAACAGGCTGAAACCGACGAGTGCCAGGCCGGTCGTGCAGAGGAACGACGACCGCCACCGGGGATACAGGGCCGGAAATCGACGGTAGAGCCACACCAGGGTGAAGATCGTGACGGCGAAGTGGAAGGTGCCGTAGAAGAGGTTCCAGAACTGGAGGAAGAGGGTCCGGTCGAGGAACAGCTGCTGGACCCGGAGTTCCTGGAACAGGCCGAGGGCCTTCTCGAGGTCGATGACGCGCACGGCGTTTCGCAATGCCTCCGACGGGTGGACGTTCGCCGAGCCGAACTGGTTGCGGCTCCACGAGTAGACGACGTAGAAGGTGAACACGAGCAGTGCCTCGGCCCACCAGTGGAGGCCCGTGCCGACGCCCTCCTCCGAGAGGCGGCGAAGGCGTCCGTCGGCCCGGTCGGCGGGTTCCACGGAGATGGTCGGGACATCGGGGGTGCGGACGTTCACGACACCCGCTCCAGGAAGCGGGACGTTTCGACGACGACCCGCGTGATCGTGGCGCTGGCGACCGGGGTGTCGCCCTCGGTCGCCTCGGCACTGAAGGTGAGTCGCCGGCCCTCGACGGCGTCGAGTGTGGCGATCGCACGGACCTCGGCACCCACGCCGGTCGGCGCCAGGTGGTCGATCTGGATTCGCATGCCGACGGTGGTCTGGCCGTCGTCGAGTCGGCCGGCGAGCGCGTCCAACGAGGCCTCCTCGAGCAATGCGACCAGGCGCGGTGTGGCGAGCACCGGCACGTCGCCGGAGTGGAAGGCGATGGATGTGTCATCGTCGCCGACCGTCAGGCGACTCCGACCCTGCAGTCCTACGGTCACGGGCACCCCGGTACCATACGCACCTGCCGGGAGCAGTGGAATGACCGGCTCGGCAGCCGATGATCCCGATGATCAGGGCACCACGAGGAGAGCGCAGGCATGACGAGCATCGATGACCGGCCGCAGGGGCTGCTCGACCCGTCGCTGTTGCAGGACACGCTGCACACCGCCCTGCGCAACCGCTCAGATGAGGATAGGAAACATTAGAGCCCCCCCCGACGCGCGACCGCCGCCCCACAGGCGGATTGACCACCCCCACTGCCACCCCGGCAAGCGGATTTCCAGCCGGTCCAGGCGTTTCGTGCCGAGAGTGCCCGAACGATGGGCCGACGTCAAGGCCGGATTCGTACACCGAGGCGCACGTCGTCTACACCATGAAACAGCTGGACATCGAGCCGCTACCGAGTGCGTGGGGCGACGAAGAGGCTTCGCCCGACTGAGGAGCCTGCCGACGGATCCCCGCCGACCAAAGGGGGAACACGCCTGCGAGAGGTGCCTCCCAATCGAGCGACGGGTGTGTTTCTTCCACCCCTCGGGGGTGGGATGCGTTCGCGCCGTGTCCTACCGGCGAGCTTCCAAGCGTACGGTCAAGCCGCCCGCCGGTCGCAGAGTGAACGTCGTGTCCAGTTCCACGTCCTGGACCAGAGGTTCGAAGCGCCACCGCTGGGCCAGTGTGGCGAGCAGCAGCGGGCCTTCCATCCAGGCAAAGGACTC
>CAJXIS010000050.1 GCA_913054115.1 uncultured Acidimicrobiaceae bacterium
CAGACGGCGGGGGCGGGGGCGGCGGGAGTTCGGCCGAGCCCGGCCGGGTCCGGGCCAACCTGCGCTCCAATGTGCTCCACCTCCAGGAGACCTTCAGCTGCCTCGAGAAGGCCCGGATGCCGGTCCTTGCCGCCATCCAGGGCGGCTGTATCGGAGGAGCCGTCGACATGGTCACCGCCTGCGACATGCGCTACGCGACCGAGGACGCCTTCTTCTGCATCCAGGAGATCAACATCGGCATGACCGCCGACGTGGGCACGCTGCAGCGGCTCCCCAAGTTGATTCCCGAGGGTGTCTGCCGCGAGCTGGCCTACACGGGTCGCCGGATGCCGGCGGCCGAGGCGAAGGCCGTGGGTCTCGTCAACGAGGTGTTCGCCGACCACGAGGCGTTGCTGGCCGGCGTGCAGGCCGTGGCCGTCGAGATCGCGTCGAAGTCGCCGTTGGCGATCTGGGGGACCAAGGAGATGGTCCGCTACGCCCGCGACCACTCGACCGCCGATGCCCTCGACTACATCGCCACCTGGCAGGCAGGCATGTTCCACCCGGCCGACATGGTCGAGTCGTTCACGGCGAAGGCGGAGGGCCGGGATCCCGAGTTCGAGTCTCTGCGGCCGTTCCGTGGCGGCGTCGGAGGCGGAGTCTGAGCGGTTCCCCCCGGTGGACGGCTACTGGTCGGGTGCCCGGAAGACCAGGTCGAGGTCGCCCAGGCGGACGAGCGCCCCACTGACCCAACCGCCGAGGGCGCCGAAGTGGTCGTCGAGGAGCGCACCGTCCTCGAGCGCCTCCTCGTCGAGTTCGTAGGTCCCCTCGTACGAGAACTCGATGGCCCAATCGGGGTCGTCGAGGCCCCGGTCGTAGATCGTCTCGACGGTGGGACCGGCCGCCTCGAGCTGCACGTCGCCCACGGTCGGAGGATCGGGCAGCACGAGGATCACGGCCGTCGGGTCCGGGGCGCCGACGAGTCGCTGGACGCGGAGCACCACCTCGATCGTGATCTGCGGGGGTTCGCCGGATTCTCCGTCGAGGGTCCACTGCCGGTAGGCGGTCTGTGACCAGGTGGGCCACTCGAGGGTGAGGTCGCATCGGACCCGTGGCGGGTCGCCTTCGCCCGGCAGGCCGTAGGAGGTCTCCCAGGTCAGGTCGCCGAGCATCACGTCGACCTGGAAGTGTTCCTCGAGTGCGAGTCGTTCGAGGCGCGCTGCCTCGAGGGCCTCTCGCAGGGCGCCGATGGCGTCGGTGAAGACATGGTCGAGCACGGTCCGCTCAGGGTAGACGGTCGGGGAGACGGTGCCCGGGGCGGCGATCCATGGTGCGGCGAGCCACACTGCGCCCCATGTCCGGTTCCGACCTGTCGATCGCCGAGGCCCGTCGCCTGGCTTTGGGTGCGCAGGGCTTCACCGATCCGCCGCCATCGGGGAGCGTGGACGTGCGGCACTTCCGGCGCGTGCTCAGCCGTCTGGGCCTGTTGCAGCTCGACTCCGTCCAGGCCGTGTGCCGGTCGCACTTCCTGCCCGTGTACAGCCGCCTCGGCCCCTACGACCGGGCGGCGCTCGACGACTGGTTGTGGCATTCCGGCGAGATGTTCGAGGCATGGTCGCACGAGGCGTCGATCGTCCCGGTGGCGATGGAGCCCCAGTTGCGATGGTTCAAGCAGTTGGTGGCAGACGGGGAGGTCTGGCCCGGATTCCACGCCATGGCGACCACACACGCCGACTACGTGGCGGGGGTGCTGGACGAGGTGCATCGGCACGGCCCACTGTTCGCAGGCGACCTGAGCGATCCCCGCCCCCGGCGTGGCACCTGGTGGAACGGACGGTCCGATGGCCGGCGAGCCCTCGACTGGCTGTTCCGGACCGGCGAGGTGGGCATCACCCGAACCGGCAACTTCGAAAAGGGGTTCAGTCGTCTGGCGCACCTGATTCCCGAGGAGGTCCGACTCCTGCCGACGCCGGACGCCCACGAGGCACAACGGGACCTCCTGGAACGGGCCGCCCGATCCCATGGAGTGGGCACGGCTGCCGACCTGGCCGACTACTTTCGCCTCCGGATGCCCGAGGCCCGACCCCGGATCGCCGAACTGGTCGAGGCCGGTCGCCTGCTGGAGGTCTCGGTCGAGGGATGGCAGCAACCGGGGCTTCGACACCCGGAGGCCGTGGTGCCACGGAAGGTCGACGCCCGGGCGTTGCTGTCGCCGTTCGATCCGGTCGTCTGGTTCCGCCCGCGCGCCGAGCGGCTGTTCGGCTTCCGCTACCGGATCGAGATCTATGTGCCGGCCGAGAAGCGGGAGTACGGCTACTACGTGCTCCCGTTCCTGCTCGGCGAAGGGCTGGTGGGCCGGGTGGATGTCAAGGCCGACCGGGCCGGTGGGCGCCTGCTGGCTCGAGGCGTGTTCGCCGAGGAGGGGGTCGATCGGGAGCGGGTGGGTGCCGAGCTGGCCGTTGAACTCGAGCGCCTTGCGGACTTTCTCGGACTCGACGAGGTCGTCGTCGGACGGCGGGGGAACCTGGCGGCGGCGTTGCGGGCGGCGCGTCGCTGACCGTCGGGCCGGTCGATCAGGTGCGGGCCCTCCGGCGGGCGGCATAGCGGACGAGGTGGCCCAGGGCCGTGACGGCCCGGTCGGCCGAGGGGTAGCAGAGCCGTCCCGAGTCGCGCACTGCGGCGACCATCGGGTTGTCGGGTCGTGCGACGGCCAGTTCGGAGGCCACCAGCACGGGCTTGCCGTGTGCGTCGGCTGCTGCTGCGGCGGCCGCCGCATAGCGCCGCTCCTGGCGCTCGTGGTAGTCGACGATGCGTTCGAGCCCGTGGTCGGGATGGAACGGGCCGCTGCGGGTCAGCGATGCCGTGTTCCCCTGGATCCCGAGTCCCAACTGGACGATCGCATCGACCTCGGGGTGGGCGGCCGTGAGGTCCAGCAGTTCGGGGATCGTGTCCCGGGTCTCGCCACCGGCCAGGTCGATCGGGTTGTTGCGGCTCCACCGGGGTGGGAGCATCCCGTCGATGGCGGTCCGCAGGTCGTCGGGCAGGGCCGCGAGCGTCAGGTCGGGGTGGGCGGTCACGGCGTCGGCGGTGACGACGCCCCAGCCGCCGGCCGTGGTCAGCACCATCACCCGGTTGCCGGAGGGCAGGGGTTGGGTGGCGAAGGTCGCCGCCGCCTCGAAGGCGGATTCGATGGTGGCTGCTCTGACGAGTCCCGCCTGTCGGGCCATGCCGTCGAAGATCCGGTCGTCGCTTGCCAGCGAACCGGTGTGTGACGCAGCCGCACGCTGTCCACCGGAGGTGGTGCCGCCCTTGACCACGACGACCGGCATCCGCCGGGTGACCTCCCGGACGCGTTCGTAGAAGGCCCGTCCGTCGGGAAGGCCCTCCAGGTAGCAGAGGGCGACGTCGGTCTCGTCGTCTTCGGCGAACCACTCGAGGTAGTCGGCGACGCTGGTGGCGGCGGCGTTGCCGGCTGAGACTGCCCGGCTGATGCCGATGCCGGTCTGCCCTGCGTAGTTGAGGAAGGCCGAGACGAAGTTGCCGGACTGTGAGGCCACGGCGATGCGTCCCCGTGGTGGGTAGGGCGCCACGATCTGTGCGCAGAGTCCGGCCGGGGTCGATACCACGCCCTGGCCGTTGGGGCCGGCCAGGACCAGCCCCAGTTCATCGGCCAGCGCCACCAGCCTGGCCTCGGCCTCGATGCCCTCGGGTCCAGCCTCGGAGTAGCCGCCGGCGGCACAGAACACGGCGCGGACGCCGCGGGCGGCGGCGGTTCGGACGATTCCCTCGTTGGCGCCGGCAGGGGTGCACAGCACGAGCAGGTCGGCCTGGTTCTCCGGCAGTGCCTCGATGGAGGCGAGGACCGGATGGCCGAGGACCTCGCCCTCTTCACGTCCGACGGCGAAGACCGGGCCGGAGAAGCCGCAGGACAGGACGTTGTGGAGGGCTACGAAGCCGAACTTGCCCGGATGGCTCGACACGCCGGTGACGACGACGCCCCGAGGCTCGAACAGGGGGGTGAGGTCGCGTGCCATCAGGCGGTCTCGACGAGGGCGTCGACGGCGACCGGTCGGCCATCGACGACGATCAACGGGTTGAGGTCGACCGAGTGGATGTGGGTGTTCTCGGCGATTCGGGAGAGTGCCATCAGGGTGTCGGCGAGGGCCTCGCGGTCCACGGCCGGTTCGCCACGGAACTCGTCGAGCAGCGACTGTGCGCCGAGGTCGTCGATGAGGTCGAAGGCGTCGGCACGCTCGAGGGGTGCCAGGCGGAAGGCCACGTCGGCGACCGCCTCGGCGAGGATGCCGCCGAGGCCCAGCATGACGCACGGTCCGAACTGCTCGTCCCGGATCAGTCCGGCGATGAGCTCTCGGTTGCCCCGCACCATCGAGCTGATGAGCAGTTCGACCTCTCCGTCCTCTGGCCGGGCGGCGGCCAGCAGGTCGGCAGCAGCAGCACCGACCTCGTCCGCCGACGAGAGGCCCAGGCGGACGAGGCCGCGCTCGGTCTTGTGGGCGATGGCATCACCACAGAGCTTGGCCACGACGGGAAGGCCGAGCGACGCTGCGGCTTCCTCGGCCGATCCGATGTCTGCGGCGGTCGTCCACGGCGATACCGCCACGCCGGCGTCCTCGACGATCCGTCGTGAGGCGGCTTCGGACAGCGTGGGCATCGGCAGTGCCTAGCACGCTCCGGCTGTCGGCCGTCAGGTGGGCCGGGGCTCCCCGTCGAGCGTGTCGAGCGCTGCGTAGCCGGGCTTGATGACGTCGTTGATGATGGCCAGGCGCTGGTCGAAGGGGGCGAAGGCGCTCTTCATGCCGTTGATCGTGAGCCAGCGGAAGTCGTCGAGCCCCCATCCGAAGGCCTCCCGAAGTGCCGCGAACTCGGAGCTCATCGAGACGCCGCTCATGAGGCGGTTGTCGGTGTTGACGGTGACCCGGAAGCCGAGCGACCGCAGGGTGCCGATCGGATGGTCGGCGATCGAGGCGACGGCACCGGTGTGCACGTTGGAGGTCGGGCAGAGTTCGAGCGGGATGCGCCGGTCGCGGACGAAGGCGGCGAGGCGGCCCACCTGGTGCGTGCCATCGGAATCGGTGGTGATGTCGTCGACGATGCGGACGCCGTGGCCGAGCCGTTCGGCGCCGCAGAACTGGATCGCCTCCCAGATGGACGCCGGACCGAATGCCTCGCCCGCATGGATCGTGAAGTGGAAGTTCTCGCGCTGGAGGTACTGGAAGGCAGCGAGGTGCATCGTCGGCGGGTAGCCGGCCTCGCGTCCAGCGATGTCGAAGCCGACCACGCCCTGGTCCCGGTAGCGGACGGCCGCCTCGGCGATCTGGAGGGAGTCCGTGTCGGTGCGCATCGCCGTGAGGAGGGTGCCGACCGTGAGGCCGGTGCCGTGCGAGCCCACTGCGAAGCCGGCCAGCACCGCCTCGATGACCTCCTCGAGGGCGAGCCCCTGTTGGGTGAGGAGCGACGGTGCGTATCGGACCTCGGCGTAGACGACGCCGTCGGCTGCCAGGTCGGCTGCGCACTCGGCGGCCACCCGGTGGCAGGCGTCGGCGTGCTGCATCACGCCGACGGTGTGGGCGAACGTCTCCAGGTAGAGGCCCAGGTCGCGTCGGTCGGCGCCGCGGACGAACCATGCGGCCAGTTCGTCGACGTCGGTCGTCGGGAGGCCGTCGTAGCCATGGGTGTCGGCCAACTCGATGACCGTGGACGGGCGCAGGCCGCCGTCGAGGTGGTCGTGCAGGACGACCTTCGGGGCTCGCCGGATGGTCGTGGGATCGAGGGTCGTGCGTGCTTCCTCCATGGGGCAGGCTACCGAACGGTCGCTGGCCCGGGTAGGGCCGTCCCTGCGAACTAGCGTCGGGTCGGTGGGGCGCACCAGATATCTGGCCGAAACGATCCTGACGTGTGACGAGGCGGACACGGTCCACGCCCAGGGTGCCATCGACGTCGAGGACGGTCGGATCTGCTGGGTGGGGGCTGCCGCCGAGGCGCCGGCGGTCGAGGGCATCACGGTGCGCGATCTTGGCGGTCTCGTGATGCCGGGACTCGTGAACGCCCACTGCCATTCGCCGATGACCCTCGTGCGCGGGGCGGGCGACGGCCTGCCGCTCTGGCGCTGGCTGACGGAGGCCATGTGGCCCCGCGAGGGTCGGATGACCCCCGAGGACGTCTGGTGGGGGATGACGCTGGGTTCGGCCGAGATGTTGCGGGCCGGCGTGACCACGAGCTGCGAGATGTACCTGCACGAGGAACCGGTGGTCGAGGCGGTGCGGGCGTCCGGTGCGCGGCTGGTCATGACGCCCGGGGTGGTGTCGGCCCTGCACCCGGACGACTCAGGCGCTGGGCGTGCGCAGGATCTCGAGGCGTTCCATGCCCTGCACCACGATCCTGCCGGTCTGATCACGGTCGGCATCGCGCCGCACTCCGCCTACGACCTGGGCGTCGGGCGGGTCGCCGAACTGGCCGAACTGGCCAGGCGACTCGACGTGCTCCTGCACATCCACGTTGCCGAGACCACGCAGGAGAGTGCCGAACTCGAGGCGGTCCACGGATCGAGCGTCGTCCGGATCCTCGCCGACCACGGGGTGTTCGAGGGAGACGTGCTGGCCGCACACTGCGTCTGGGTCGACGATGACGACATCCGACTCTTGGCCGAGTACGGCGTGGCGGTCGCCCACTGTCCGGTGTCGAACATGAAGCTGGGTTCGGGCGTGGCGCCACTGGCCCGCATGCTCGAGGCGGGCGTGACCGTGGCCCTCGGCACCGATGGTCCGGCGTCCAACGACACCCTCGACCTGTGGGAGGAGGTCAAGATGGCGCCCCTGTTGGCCCGCGTCACCGGTCTGGACGCCACGCTGGTCGGCCCTGCCGAGGTGCTGGCCATGGCGACGCGCATCGGCGGCCGGGCGGTCGGCCTCGACGACGTGGGCTGCCTTGCTCCCGGGTGGGCTGCAGACTTCCAGCGCCTCGACCTCGACCACCACGCCTTCGTCCCGGTGACCGACGCCTCCGAACTGCTCGCCCATGTGGCCTGGTCGGGTGGCGACCGGCGGGTCAGCGACGTCTGGGTGGCAGGCGAGCCGGTGGTGGTCGATGGCGTCGTCCTGCACGTCGACGAGGAGCGGGCACGGGCCGAGGTGCAGCAGCGGGCCGAGCGGTTGGCGGCCGGATGAGCGAGCTGCTCGGGGCCGACGAGGTCGCGGCGCTGCTGGGCCTGGTCCCCCTGCCCGACGAGGGTGGCCGCTGGGCGCAGACGGTGCTCGATGGTGACTCGAGCGCCATCCACTACCTGCTCTCCGACGGGGACTTCTCGGCGATGCACCGGCTCGACGGGCCGGAGGTGTACCACCACTACGCCGGTGCACCGGCGGTCCTGTTGCTGCTCTTCGCGGACGGTTCGGCGGCCGAGGTCGTCCTGGGCGACGATCTGGCGGCGGGTCAGCGACCCCAGGTGGTCGTTCCGGCCGGCGTGTGGCAGGGCTCCTCGACCAGTGGGGCGTGGACCCTGTTGGGAACCACGATGTCGCCGCCGTATTCCGACGCCGGGTTCACGCTGGGCCGACGGGAGGATCTGCTCGCCGACTGGCCGGCGGCCGCCGAACGGATCACCGAACTGACCCGTTGACCAGGGCAGGGGCGCGGCGGGTTCCGGCTACCAGGTCGGGCGCGCCAGGACGCCGCCGTCGACGACCAGGTCGGTGCCGCTGATCCAGGAGGCCAGCGGCGAGGCGAGGAAGGCCACGGCTTCGGCCACGTCGTCCGGTGTGCCGAGGCGACCGAGGGGTGCGGCCGCCAGCCACCGTTGGACACCCTCGGGCCACCGGTCGGTGAGCCCGCCGTCGTCGATGAGGCCGGGTGACACGCTGTTCACGCGGATGTGGCGTGGCCCGTATTCGAGGGCGGCGGAGCGGGTGAGCATCACGAGGGCGGCCTTGGCGGAGGCGTAGTGGCCGTGTCCGGGTGCCGGCTGGTGCGCCTCGATGGAGGCGACGTTGACGACGGCGCCCTGTTCACCTTCGGCGAGTGCGTCGGCCGATGCGCGGACGAGGAGGTGGACGGCGCGGAGGTTGACGTCGAGGACTGCATCCCACGCCGCTGCGTCGATGTCTGCCAGCGGTTCGACGGTCTGCATGGCGGCGTTGTTGACCAGGATGTCGAGGCGGCCGTGGACATCGAGTGCCTGGTCGATGAGCGACTCCGGGCCGTCGTCCCTGGCGAGGTCGGCGGTGAGGCAGCGGGTGCCGAGTTCGTCGGCCAGCGCCGACGCCCGATCGGTGGCCCGGTGGATGCCGAGCAGGACCTCGGCTCCCCGGGCGGCCAGCCCCGTCGCGATGGCAACCCCGATCGGGCTGTTGGCCCCCGTGACGAGGGCGACCCGACCGTCGAGTCGGCCGTCGCCGATGCTCATCGCCGGGCCCCGTGGGACACGGTTTCGATGCCTGTGCGAGGATCGCGGCGATCCCGGACCGGGACACGATCATGGTGGTGAGGCAGGAACATGCGAGCGAGGGTAGTCAGGTGACCGGGGGCCGGACGGACCCGTACCCGCCGACCGTCGAGTACGTCGACGGTGTGGTCGTGTTGTTGGACCAGGCCGCACTGCCCGAGGTGGAGCGGTATGTGCGTTGCGAGGACTGGCAGCGGGTGGCTCGGGCGATCTCCGACCTCGAGGTGCGCGGCGCTCCGGCCATCGGAGTCACCGCAGCCTTCGGCCTCGCCCTGGCCGCTGAACGGTCGGGGGCAGGGTCGGCCGACGACCTCCTGGCCGAGCTCGCAGAGGTGGCTGAAGCACTGGTCGCCACCCGGCCGACGGCGGTCAACCTGGCATGGGCCGTCGAGACCGTCCTCGCCGAAGCGCACGGTGCCGGTGGGGGACTCGCAGCGGACGTCCGGCGGACGGTCGTCGCCTGTGCGCAGCGGCTGGCCGCCGAGGACCTCGCCACCTGTCGGGCCATCGGGGATGCCGGGGCGGGGCTGCTGGCAGGCATCGACGAGGTCATCACGCACTGCAACGCCGGCGCACTCGCGACCGTCGGCTATGGCACGGCGCTCGGCGTGGTCCGTTCGGCGCATCGCGACAATCCGGCACTCCACGTCTGGGCCGACGAGACCCGCCCGGTGCTCCAGGGGGCGCGGCTCACGGCGTTCGAGCTGGGGCGGGACGGGATCGCCTGCACGGTGATCGCCGACGGCGCAGCGGCATCGGTCCTTCGTGAAGGGGGCATCGGGGCGGCCATCGTCGGTGCGGACAGGATTGCAGCCAACGGCGATGTGGCCAACAAGATCGGCACCTACGGCCTGGCGGTGGCGGCGCGCCACCACGGGGTGCCGTTCTACGTCGCCGCCCCGCTGTCGACTATCGACCTGGACACTCCCGACGGTTCCATGATCGAGATCGAGCAGCGTCCGGCTGCCGAGGTCGCCGAGTACCGGGGGCATGCGATCACGCCGGCCGGTGCAGCGGTGCACAACCCGGCCTTCGACGTGACGCCTGCCGACCTGGTCGATGCGATCATCACCGAGGTCGGGGTGCTGCGTGCGCCCTACGGTCCGGCCATCGAGGCGGCGCTCGGGCGCCGGGGCGCCGGGGCTGCCGGTTAGGAGCGTCAGGTGGAGCCGGCCGTCATCAGCCGGCCGATCGTGGCTCGATCGAGGTCGGCGGCATCGGCGACCGTGACCAGGCGGCCCTTGAAGATCACGCCGATCCGGTCGGCCAGGCTGAGGATCTCGTCGAGTTCGGCTGAGACCAGCAGCACGGCGACCCCGCTGTCCCGCTGTCCGACGATCTGCTGGTGGACGAACTCGATGCTGCCGACGTCGATGCCGCGGGTCGGTTGGGAGGCCACCAGCAGGCGCGCTCCGTGGGACAGTTCGCGG
>CAJXIS010000051.1 GCA_913054115.1 uncultured Acidimicrobiaceae bacterium
CCGGGGTTAGGGTCGCCGGATCATGGCCACGGATCATCAGGAAGCAGCGCTCGACGACGGGTTCGACGACCACGCGGTCGCAGGGCTGCTCGCCAGGGAGGCCGGCGACCTGCTGCTCGACCTGCGGGGCCGGTCGCTGGCCGAGGGGATGTCGGGCTGGCGGCTCCAGTCGCTGGGCGACCAGTCCGCCCACGACCACCTGGTCGCCCGCCTCGCCGAGTTGCGGCCCGACGATGCCGTGCTCTCCGAGGAGGGCGCTGACGACCGCAGCCGCCTGAGCGCCGAGCGGACCTGGATCATCGACCCTTTGGACGGCACGTCGGACTACCCCCGGATCGGAAGCGCCGAGTGGGCTGTCCATGTGGCTCTGGTGATCGACGGCCGACCGGTGGCGGGGGCGGTGTCGGTGCCGGCGAACGGTGGTCTGTACGGGACGCTCCAGTCTCCGTTGCCGACACGGACTCTCCGGGAGCGGCCCATCGTGGTGACCAGCCGGTCGCAGTGGGGACATGCCGAGGATGTGGCGGCGGCCATCGGCGGCGAGGTCCACGCCTTCGGTTCTGCGGGCGCCAAGGCCATGGCGGTGGTGTCGGGTGCCGCCGACGTCTACGTGCACCCCAGCGGGCTCTACGAGTGGGACGTCTGCGCACCGGCGGCCGTGGCGGCAGCAGCCGGCCTCGACGTGACCGGCGTGGACGGCTCGGTACTGGTGTTCAACAAGGCCCGCCCTGTGGTGCCGGGCCTGCTCATCAGCCGCCCCGAGTACACCGAAAGGGCAAGGGCCGCCCTGCGCTGGTAGGGGGAGGCGCCTCAGGCCCTTCCGGCCAGTGCCGCCCAGAGGGCGTTCACCTTGGCGTCCAGGGCGGCTTCGTCGCCGTTGTTGGTGAGCACGTGGTCGGCGACGGTGCGGCGTTCGGCATCGGTGGCCTGTGCGGCCATGCGGGCACGGGCGTCGTCGGCGGACATGCCGCGGTCGGCGAGGCGGGCCAGGCGCACCTCGGGATCGGCCTCGACCACGATCACTTGCGTGTAGCCGCGCCCGTCGGGTAGTCGGCCCAGCTCACTCTCGACGAGGACGGCCATGTCGAGGACGACCAGCGGCGGTGGGTCGCCTGCCAGTGCGTCCAGGCGGCGGGCCAGCTCGCGGTTGATCGCCGGGTGGCTGATGGCCTCGAGGTCGGCCAGGCGTCCGTCGCCGCCGAACCCTCGGTCAACGGCGAAGACCAAACCGGCGAGCGCCGCACGGTCGACGGAACCGTCGGCGGCCAGCACGCCCTCGCCGAACGCGTCCCGTATCCGATCCCGCACGTCGTCGAACGTGAGCACCTCGCGGCCTATGGCATCGACATCGATCACGTGGGCTCCCCGCTCGGCGAGCAGGGACGCCACGGTCGACTTGCCCGCCCCGATGCCGCCGCAGAGTCCGATCACCAACACGGCAACAGCGTGGCGCACGTTCCGGTCCGCGGCAAGCGGGGGACGGATAGCCTGCGCCAGCCCTGTGGTTCGGCGAAGCCGGTGAGATTCCGGCGCTGTCCCGCAACTGTGTGCCTGAGCTCCCTCCGGGGAGCGTGGGCGAGCCAGGTCGATCGGCCGCAGGGTTCGACAACAGCTCTCGAGGAAGAGCGGTCGTCGGACAGGGCTTCCTGTCTGCGCCCGTCCTCGACAGACAGGAGAACCCATGGAAAGCCCTGTGTTTCGCACACCACTCCGGCTCGGCCGTCCTGCGGCCGTGCTGCTCGCCCTGACCCTTGCCGCCGCCGGTTGCGGCGGCGACGGGGGTTCGTCCGGTGGTGCCGTGAGTGGCATCGCCACGACCACTACCACGACGACCACGGCGGCGCCGGCTCCATCGAGCATCGTTTCGCTGTCGGCGACGGCGACGGAGATCCTGTTTGCGATCGGTGCCGGTGACCAGGTTGTGGCGGTCGACGACCAGTCGACGTATCCGGCGGAGGCGCCGATGTCGGCGTTGTCGGGTTTCACGCCGAATGTGGAGTCGATCGCCGGCTACGACCCCGACCTGGTGGTCATCTCGTACGACCCGGGCGACCTGGTGGTCGGACTCACGGCGTTGGGCATCGGCGTGCTGATGCAGGGTGCCGCCAACGCCATCGACGACACGTATGCGCAGATCGCCGAGTTGGGCGACATGACGGGCCACGCCGACGAGGCGGCGGCGCTCAACGAGTCGATCGCCGACGAGCTGGCGGCCCTCGCGGAGGGCCAACCCGGTGCCGGACTGACGTACTTCCACGAGATCGACGCGACGCTGTATACCGCCACGTCGTCGACGTTCCTGGGGCAGCTCTACGCCATGTTGGGGCTCGAGAACATCGCCGATCCGGCGGACGAGGACGGTTGGGGGTATCCGCAACTCTCGCCGGAGTACGTGATCGACGTGGATCCGAACCTGATCTTCCTGGCGGACGCCGAGTGGGGCGAGTCGGCCGAGACGGTCGCTGCCCGTCCGGGGTGGGACACCATGACGGCCGTGCAGGCAGGCAACGTGTTCCTGCTGGACGAGACCGCCGGCCGCTGGGGCCCACGCATCGTCGATTTCCTCGCCACGGTCAAGGCCGCCGTCGAGGAAGCCACGGGTTGACCCTGCGCCCATGAACGCCACGGATCGGACCCCGGAGGCGAGCCGCGCTCGACTCGAGCCGGTGGGGCTCCGGCCGTGGTGGGTGGCGTCCGGCGTCCTCGCCGTCGTTGTCGCCGGCATCGCCGGGCTCGTGCTCGGTCCGGCGCAGATCGGCGCCTGGGACGTCGTCGTCGAGTTGGCCGACCGCCTGCCGTTCGTCGACACCGATTCGGGCCTGGGTGAACGCCAAAGGGCGATCATCTGGGAGATCCGGCTGCCTCGTGTCGTGCTGGGCCTGCTGGTCGGGGCCATGCTCGCCACGGCCGGCGGCGCCTACCAGGGGGTGTTCCGCAACCCGCTGGCCGACCCGTACCTGTTGGGCGTGGCCGCCGGCGCCGGCTTCGGCGCCACCGTGGCCATCGTGTCGGGGATCGGTGACGGGATCGGAATCATCGACCCGATCCCGATGATGGCCTTTGCCGGGGCACTCGTTGCCGTCGTGCTGACGTATCTCATCGGCGCCACCGGCGGTCGCCTCGACCCGGTGACCAGCCTCGTGCTGGCGGGTGTTGCGGTGGCCAGCTTCTTCACCGCCATCCAGACGTTCGTGCAGCAACGCCACTCGGAGACGATCCGGCAGGTCTACTTCTTCGTCCTCGGGCAGCTCCGCACGGCCGGCTGGGACGAGGTGACCCTGCTGGCCCCGTACACGGGCGTGTGCCTGTTCGTGATCCTGGCCGTGCGCCGACGCATGGACGCCCTGGGCGTTGGCGACGAGGAGGCCGGCGCCCTGGGCCTCGACGTAAGGAAGCTCCGCCTCGTGACCGTGGTGGCCGCATCGCTCGGCACCGCCGCTGCGGTGTCGGTGTCGGGCCTCATCGGCTTTGTCGGGATCATCGTCCCGCACACCATCCGGTTGCTGTTCGGCAGCAGCTACCGGGTGATCCTGCCGCTGACGGTGCTGTTCGGTGGGGCGTTCCTCGTCGCCGCCGACCTGGTGGCCCGCCTCGCCCTCGAGCCGGCCGAGATGCCGATCGGCGTGGTGACGGCCTTCCTCGGCGCCCCGTTCTTCGTGCTGATCCTGCGCACCACCCGGAGGTCCCGATGACGGCGATTCCAGATTCACCCGTTCTCGTCCCGATCAGGTACTCGAATCAGGAGTCCCGATGACCACGATCTCCTGCCGGGACGTGGCCGTCGCCTTCGGCGGCGTCGACGTGCTGTGCGGCATCGACCTCGAGGTGCCGTCGGGCGGTTGGGTCACCGTCGTCGGCCCGAACGGAGCCGGCAAGAGCACGCTGCTGCGGGCCGTTGGCGGCATCGTCGATGCCGGCGGCAGCATCGACCTGGGCGGTCGTTCGGTGGCCGGAATGGCCCGCCGCGAGCTGGCACGCCTGGTGGCCCTGGTGCCCCAGGAGCCGGTGATCCCGCCGGGCATGCGGGTCGTCGACTACGTCCTGCTCGGCCGCACCGCGCACCTGGGCTTTTTCGAGGTCGAGGGCGACGCCGACCTGGACGTGGCCGTGAAGGCGCTCGCCGACCTCGACGCCGGTCCGCTGGCCGACCGCACGGTCGACACGCTCTCCGGGGGCGAGCGCCAGCGGATCGTGATCGCCCGTGCCCTGGCCCAGGAGTCGCCGGTGCTGCTCCTCGACGAGCCCACCACCGCCCTCGACGTGGGCCACCAGCAGGAGGTGCTCGACCTGGTCGACCGGCTGCGGTCCGAGCGCAACCTGACGGTGCTGGCCACGATGCACGATCTCACGCTGGCCGGCCAGTACGCCGACCTGCTCGTGATGCTCGACGCCGGCGTGGTCGCTGCGGCCGGCTCGGCCGACGAGGTGCTCACGGAGGAGGCGGTCAACCGCCACTACGGCGCCAGGGTCCGGGTGGTGCCCGACGAGGCAGGCCCGATCGTCGTACCGGTGCGCCGGGCTGGTAGTGACGGGGCATGAGCACACGCGAGAACACGGATATGCCGAAAAAGCGGTTCTGCGAGGTCCACGGGAAGCGCATGGCCTATGTCGAGCATGGCGTGGGCGATCCGATCGTGTTCCTGCACGGCAACCCGACGTCGTCGTACCTCTGGCGCGACGTCATCCCCCACCTGGCCGGCGCCGGACGGTGCATCGCCCCCGACCTGATCGGCCAGGGCGACTCCGACAAGCTCGACGACTCCGGCCCCGGGTCGTACCGCTTCGTCGAGCACCGGAAGTTCTTGTTCGAGTTGCTCGAGCGTCTGGGGGTCGAGGAGCGCGTGACGCTCGTGGTCCACGACTGGGGTTCGGCGCTGGGCTTCGACTGGGCCAGGCAGCACCCGGACGCCGTGAAGGGCATCTGCTACATGGAGGCCATCGTGCAACCCATCGCCTCGTGGGACGAGTGGCCCGAGAACGCCCGGGGAATCTTCCAGGGCTTCCGCTCCGAGGCCGGCGAGGAGCTGGTGCTCGAGAAGAACCTCTTCGTCGAGGGCGTGCTCCCCAACGCCATCGCACGCGACCTCAGCGCCGAGGAGCACGATGAGTATCGGCGCCCCTTCGTCGAGCCGGGCGAGTCCCGACGCCCGACGCTGACGTGGCCCCGCGAGATCCCGATCGCCGGCGAGCCCGCCGACGTGGTGGCGATCGTCGCCGACTATGCCGGGTTCCTCGCCGGTTCGCCGATCCCGAAGCTGTTCGTGAACGCAGAACCGGGGGCGATCCTCACCGGTGTCCAGCGCGAGTTCTGCCGCACCTGGCCCAACCAGACCGAGGTCACGGTCGCTGGCCGCCACTTCATCCAGGAGGACAGCCCCGACAAGATCGGCGCCGCTCTGGCCGACTGGTACGCGCTGCTCTAGGTCCCCGGCGGCACCCGCCGCACTCCCTACCCGGCCGGGGTGATCAGGCCGTAGTGGCCGTCGAAGCGCCGGTAGAGCACGTTGCCCCGGTCGAGGTCGGATGCTGAATCGGCGAAGAACACGAACGGATCGTCGGTCTCGTCGAGCAGGGCCTCGGCTTCGGCCAGCGGCAGGTGGTTGAGCACCACGGAGCCCGACTGGATCGGCGGGCGGGTGTCACCGGGCAGGTCCTCGCCGGCGACCCGGGGGGCGACGTGCAGGTTGCCGTCACCGTTGCGGTACACGACCCGGTCCAGGTCGTGATCGGCGTCGAGGAACAGGAAGAAGCCGTGGTCCAGCTGGTCCATCTCGTCGGCGGCCTCTTCGAGGCTCATGGGGTGCATGGCCAGCGTCTTGTGGCGGACCACCTCACGTTCGTCGGTGGGAACCGTGCTGTAGCCGGCGTGGCCCAGGGCCAGTTCGGGATCGTGGTGTCGGTCCTCGAGGCGCTCCCGTCGGCGGCGGAGTCGGCGCGACAGCCGGTCGTGGAGCAGGTCGACGGCCTCGGTGATCGAGTGGCCGGTGGCGTGGGCGCGGACCGGCGTGCCGTTCAGGTCGAGCGATGCCTCGGCGATGGCCGGCAACTCGAGGGCGGCCTTGGCGCGGACCTTCAACTTCACCACCGCCGCCAGAACCGGTTCGTGCCCCAACTCGCAGAGGGCCTGGATCTTCTCGATCGCCTGCTCGCGATCCCGTTGGGAGATGACCCCCCGGGTGAGCAACTCGACCTCACAGACGGCATGTGGTTTGACCACGTGGATCCCTTCTGGTTGTCACTTGCGTGCCCCCATCATGGCGCAGATTCTGCCGCTTGTCAGGGGGTGGGAGCAGGCGGCGGTCCTGCGAGACTTCTTCTCCCATGGCCTACCGACTCTCGACCCTCGCCGACGGCCGACCCGTCCTCCTCGACGAAGGCCTGCTGGAGGGCGACCGCGCCCGCTGGTGGGACCTCGGCCGGCTCTCCGACGGTCGGCTCGCCGACCCGCTCGACGCCCTCGCCGACGCTGCCGGCCTCGATGCCCTGACCGACGCTGCCGGCGTGCCCCATGGCGACCCCGATGGCGAGGTGGCGCTCGGCGACCTGGGTCCGTCGGTGCCACGGCCCCGCAAGGTGTTCGGCATCGGCATGAACTTCGTCGCCCACATCGCCGAGATGGGCCGGGCGGCACCCGCCATCCCGGTCATCTTCACGAAGTGGCCGAACTGCCTCAGCGGCCCTGGCAGCGACATCGTCCTCGTCGGCGACCGCACCGACTACGAGGTCGAGCTGGTGGCGGTCATCGGCCGGACCTGCCGGGACCTCGACCCCTCCGAGGTCTGGGACGCCCTCGCCGGCGTGGCCGTCGGCCAGGATGTGAGTGACCGGGCGCTGCAGTTGGCGTCTGACCCGCCGCAGTTCAGCCTCGGCAAGAGCCACGACACCTTTGGCCCACTCGGCCCGGTCACGTCGCTGGACCTGGTCGACGACCCCGGTGACCTGAAGCTCCTCTGTTCGGTCGATGGCGAGATGCGCCAGGACAGCCACACCAGCCTGATGATCCTCGGCGTGCCGGACCTGATCGCCTACCTCTCGGAGGTCTGCACGCTCGAGCCGGGCGACCTGGTGTTCACCGGGACGCCGGAGGGCGTCGGCGCCCCGCAGGGCCGCTGCCTCGAGGTGGGCCAGCTGGTCGAGTCGGAGATCCCCGGCGTGGGCCGCCTCGCCAACCGCTGCGTGTAGGGAATCCCTCGGGCTAACCGAGTGTGACGGGGGTGGTGACCTCGTCGAAGAAGTCGTTGCCCTTGTCGTCGACGACGATGAACGCCGGGAAGTCGACGACCTCGATGCGCCACACCGCCTCCATGCCGAACTCGGGGTACTCGAGCACCTCGACCTTGCGGATGGAGTCGAGCGCCAGCCGGGCGGCAGGACCGCCGATCGACCCGAGGTAGAAGCCGCCGTGGCGCTTGCAGGCATCGGTGACCTGGCGTGAGCGGTTGCCCTTGGCAAGCATGACGAGGCTGCCCCCGGCGGCCTGGAAGCGCTCGACGTAGGAGTCCATGCGGCCCGCCGTCGTGGGGCCGAACGACCCGGAGACATGCCCCTCGGGGGTCTTGGCGGGACCGGCGTAGTAGACGGGATGGTCCTTCAGGTAGTCGGGCATGGGCTGGCCGGCGTCGAGGAGTTCGTCGACCTTGGCGTGGACGATGTCGCGGGCCACGACGAGCGTGCCGGTGAGCGACAGGCGGGTCTTGACCGGGTGCTTTGTGAGCTCGGCGAGGATGGCGTCCATGGGCTGGTCGATGTCGATCGGCACGACGCCGCCCGGCAACTCGTCGTGGACGACCTCGGGCAGGAATCGGGCCGGGTCCTCCTCGAGCTGCTCGAGGAACACGCCGTCGGCGGTGATCTTGCCCAGCGCCTGCCGGTCGGCCGAACACGACACCGCGATGCCGACCGGGTTGGAGGCGCCGTGGCGGGGCAGCCGCACGACCCGGACGTCGTGGCAGAAGTACTTGCCGCCGAACTGCGCACCGATGCCGAACCCGCGGGTGAGCTCGAGCACGCGCTCCTCCCACTCGAGGTCGCGGAATGCGTGGCCGGCGGCGCTGCCTGCGGTGGGCAGGTGGTCGAGGTAGTGGGCCGAGGCGTACTTGGCGACCTTGAGGTTGAACTCGGCCGAGGTGCCGCCGATGACGACCGCCAGGTGGTACGGCGGGCAGGCGGAGGTGCCGAGCGTGCGGAGCTTTTCGTCGAGGAAGGCGGTGAGGCGCTCGGGTGTGAGCAGCGCCCGGGTCTCCTGGAACAGGTAGCTCTTGTTGGCCGAGCCGCCGCCCTTGGCCATGAACAGGAACTTGTAGGCGTCGCCGGGGACGGCCTCGAGCTCGATCTGGGCCGGCAGGTTGGTGCCGGTGTTCTGCTCGGTGAACATGTCGAGCGGCGCCATCTGCGAGTAGCGCAGGTTCGACGTCTGGAAGGTGTCGAACACGCCCCGGGAGATGGCTGCCTTGTCGTCGCCGGTGGTGAGGACCTGCTGGCCCTTCTTGGCGGAGATGACGGCGGTGCCGGTGTCCTGGCACGAAGGCAGCACGCCACCGGCGGCGATGTTGGCGTTGTGGAGCAGTTCGGTGGCGACGAAGCGGTCGTTGGCCGACGCCTCGGGGTCGTCGAGGATCGAGGCCAGCTGTGCGAGGTGGCCGGTCCGCAGCAGGTGGGAGATGTCGCGCATGGCGGTCGCCGTGAGGAGGCGGATGGCCTCGTCGTCGACCTCGAGGAAGGTGCGCCCACCGGGTCCCTCGACGGTGTGGACGCCCTCGGTGGTGAGCAGCCGGTAGTCGGTGGTGGCGTAGGGGTCGTCGAGCAGCGGCAGCAGGTCGGTGTAGGCGAACTCGGGGGTGTCGCTCATGGCTCCAACCTAACGGTCGCGGGGTGGCGCCAGTGGGGAGTTGCGCGCCGCGGGCCCTCGCCTCAGGCGGCCAGGTCCGCCACGATCGGCGCCCAGAAGTCGGCGCCGTGGTCGCCCCCGAGGGCGTAGAAGGTCATGCGGTCGACGCAGTCTCCGTAGCGGGCGAGGATGCCGGCGGCGACCTTGTCGGGTTCGGCGACGACGGCGAACGCTTCGAGCATCTCGTCGTCGATGAGCTCGCCCATCTCCTTCCATTCGCCACGCTTGGACATGGCGTTGAGGTCGCTGTGGAGGCCCTCCCAGCCGTGGATCTCGAGCACCCCCACGTAGGCGGGGGTCGAGGCGTAGAAGGCGATCTGCTGGCGGATGCCGGTGGCTGCCCTCTCCATCGATTCCTCGTCGGGGCCGGTGACCACGAAGCCGGGGCCCATGATCTCGAAGTCGTCGAGCGTGCGCCCGGACTTGGCGAGGCCGGCCTCGACCCTGGGCAGGGTGACCTCGCGCAGGTAGGTCTCGGTGGAGAAGGCATGGCAGATGATGCCGTCGCAGACCTCGCCGGCCACCTCCGACATGAGCGGGCCGACCGCCGAGATGAACACCTTGGGCGGGCCGCACTCGTTGGGGCCGGGGTTGAAGAACGGCGTCATCAGGGTGTGGGTGTAGAAGTCGCCGCGGAACGCCAACTTCGTGCCGTTGTTCCAGCAGTCCCAGATGGCCTGCATGGCGCTCACGAACTCGCGCATCCGGGCGGCCGGGTGGGACCACTCCATCGAGAAGCGCTTGGTGATGTGGGGTCGGATCTGGGTGCCGAGCCCCATGATGAAGCGGCCGTCGCTGTAGCGCTGCAGGTCGTGGCCGATCTGGGCGAGGATCATGGGGTTGCGGGCGAAGGCCACGGCGATCGAGGTGCCCAGTTGGAGGCGCTCGGTGTGCTCGGCGGCGATGACGTGCGGCAGGAAGGGGTCGTGGCTGGTCTCGGCGGTCCAGCCGCCGGC
>CAJXIS010000052.1 GCA_913054115.1 uncultured Acidimicrobiaceae bacterium
GAAGCCGATTCCGGTCCGGTGCTCGTCGACTTCGACGAGGTGCTCGACGATGCCGCCGACGAGCCACTCGTCTGCACGATCCCTCCGGCCGAGGTCGGCGACGTCCATCCGGCCGAGGCAGAGGCAAGGGGCCTGCTGCCGGCGTGGCGGCGCTCGTTCGCCACCCACGGGAGGACCACGGTCGGCAAGGTCGTGGGCGCCGATGGCGTGCCGGAGGTCGTCGGAAGGTTCGCTCGGGTGGCCGGGGGCGAGTCATGGAAGGACGTCGGGCTCGTCGGCGACCCGACCAAGCTGGCCGGCGACGTGCGCAACTTCTACGAGGAGGCGTCCCTGGCCCTGGTGGACGGCGTTCCCTCCGCCCGGCAGGCCGAATCCTGGTTCGTCGGCCAGACGCAGGCGGGTGATGTGATGCAGCGGGCACGGCTGGCGATGAAGGAGCAGGGAGCCGGCTTCTACTTCTGGTACTACCTGCTCCCGATGAGCCAACAGCGGGACCCGGACGGGACGACGTGAGCCGCCGGACGGGCTGACGGTGCGATTCTCGTTCACCCACCCGATGTCGGCCGGTGACCACGATCCACGGCTCGTGGGCCGGGAAGGCCTGACCCGTCTGGCCCTGGCCGCCGAGGCCGCCGGCTTCGACGCCATCGGGTTCACCGACCACCCGATGCCGGGCAGCCGCTGGCTGGCGGCAGGCGGGCACGACGCCCTCGACCCGTTCTCCGCGCTGGCCTTCTGCGCCGCCGCCACCGGGCGACTGCGGCTCATGACCAACATCGCCGTGCTGCCCTATCGGAACCCGTTCCTCCTGGCGAAGGCTGCAGCGACGGTCGACGTGCTCTCCGACGGCCGGTTGATCCTGGGTGTCGGCACCGGGTACCAGAAGGCCGAGTACCGGGCGCTGGGAGCCGACTTCGACGAACGAAACGACCGCTTCGACGAGGCACTCGAGGCCCTGGTCGCCGCCTGGACGACCGACGACCTGGCGTTCGAGGGACGCCGGTTCGCCGCCGTGGGAAACACCGCTCGCCCCCGACCCGTCCAGCAGCCGCATCCCCCGATCTGGATCGGGGGCAACTCGGCCCGTGCCCGCGCCCGGGTCGCCCGGTACGGACAGGGATGGAGCCCGTTCCCGACCCCGGCGGCGATGGCGGCCACCGCCAGGACGGCGGCCCTCGAGACCGTCGACGACCTGCGCCCGATGCTCGACGACCTCTGGCGTCGGCTGGAGGAGGCCGGCCGGTCCGACCCGGTCGACGTGCACTTCGCCTGTGCGGCTGGTGGAGCGCCGGGTGACGACCACTTCGATCCCGAGGAGCACCTGGCGGGCCTGGACCGGCTGGCCGGGGCCGGGGTGACCTGGATCGGGGTGGCGATCCCCGGCGACGACCTCGGCCGTGCGGTCGAGGCAATCGGACGCTACGGCGATGAGGTCATCGGGAAGGGCCGAGGAGGTCGCGGCCGGTAGAACCGGCCCGAGACGGCGGCGGTACTGTTGCCCGGCAGCGAGGCAGGCAAAGGGGAATGATGGCCACCGATCAGGCATTGGCAGACGAGATAGTCGGAGCGGTGCGCGCCTGGGTCGAACGCGACGTCATGCCCAACGTCGCCGAGTTCGAGCTCGTCGACGAGTTCCCGCAGGCCATGTTCGACCAGATGTGCGCCTTCGGCCTGTTCGGATCGACGATCCCCGAGGAGTACGGCGGCCTCGGCCTCGACATCACCACCTACACCCGCCTGATCGAGGAGATCTCCCGCGGGTACATGTCGCTGGCCGGGCTCCTCAACACGCACAAGATCGGCGCCACGATGATCGAGCGCTTCGGCACCGACGAGCAGCGGCAGCGGTTGCTGCCCCGGATGTGCGACGGGTCGTTCCGGGCCGCCTTCTCGCTCTCGGAGTCCGACGCGGGCAGCGACACCGGCGCCCTGCGCTGCCGGGCCGAGCGGGACGGTGACGAGTGGGTGATCAACGGGACGAAGATGTGGGTCACCAACGGCATGCGTTCCTCGCTCGTGATGCTGCTGGCCCGCACCCCCGACGACCGCATCACCTGCTTCCTCGTCGAGAAGGATCCCGGCATGTCGTTCGAGGGGATCACGGTGTCGCGCAAGATCGACAAGCTCGGCTACCGCGGCCTCGAGACCGTCGAGATGTCGTACGTCGACCACCGGGTCCCGCACGCCAACGTGCTCGGCGGCGACGATGGCATCGGCCACGGCCGCCGCTACGCCCTCTCGGCGTTGGAACTGGGGCGCATCAACGTGGCGGCGCGGGCGGTCGGGGTCGCCCAGGCGGCCTTCGAGGCCGCCATGGCCTACGCGCAGCAGCGAGAGACCTTCGGCCGGCCGATCTTCGAGCACCAGGCCATCCAGTTCAAGCTCGCCGAGATGGCCACCAAGCTCCAGGCCGCCCGCCTCATGACCTACGACGCCGCCCGCCGGGCGGACGCCGGCGAGCGGGTCGACATGGAGGCAGGCATGGCCAAGCTGTTCGCTTCCGAGGCCGCCTTCGAGATCGCCTCCGATGCCCTGCGCATCCACGGCGGCAACGGCTACACCACCGAGTTCCCCGTCGAGCGCTACTTCCGCGACGCGCCGCTGATGATCATCGGCGAGGGGACCAGCGAGATCCAGAAGCTCGTCATAGCCCGCAAATTGCTCGAACGGTTCCCGATTGAGTGACCGGGGTTGCCGGCTGAACGCCCGATCGAACGCGGAGACACCATGAGCGAACAACTCGGCCGACCCGGGACGACCAGCACGTCGATCCTCGGCAACCCGGTGCTGCGCCGCGAGGACGACACCCTCGTACGCGGACAGGGCGAGTACGTGGGCAACGTCCCCATCGAAGGCGCCCTGCACGCCCACTTCGTGCGGTCCACGGCGGCGCACGGCACCATCGTGTCGGTCGAGGTCGACGACGCCAGGATCATGCCGGGCGTGGTCGCCGTGTACACCGCCGCCGACCTCGGCCTCGACGACCGCCCGGTTTCGATGGGCTTCTACCCGTCCGAGATGGGCCGCCCCTTCCTCGCCAGGGACCGGGTGCGGTTCGTCGGCGAGCCGATCGCGGTCGTGGTCGCCGAATCGCCGTACCTGGCCGCCGACGCCGCCGAGATGATCTGGGCCGACATCGAGCCGCTGCCGGCGCTGCTGGGCCTCGCCGATTCGCTGGCCGGCGACACCGTGCTGTTCCCGGACCTGGGCCACAACGTCGCCTTCCGCAACGCCGTCGAGGACCCGATCGACTTCTCGGGCTACGAGGTCGTGGTCACGGAGGAGATCGTCAACTCGCGTGTCGCCGCCGTGTCGATCGAGCCCCGGGTGGTCGCCGCCAGCATCGAGGACGGTCGCCTCACCTGTTGGGCCAGCTCCCAGGGAGCCCACAACTTCCGGCAGGCGATCGCCGACAACCTCGGCCTCGAGCCGGACGACATCCGGGTCTTCGTGAAGGACATCGGCGGTGGCTTCGGGGCCAAGGGGGCCACCTCGGAGGAGGAGATCATGGTGGTGCACCTGGCCCGCCTGCTGGGGTGGCCCGTGCGCTGGACCGAGACGCGCACCGAGAACCTCACCGGCTACGTCCATGGGAGGGCGCAGGAACAGAAGGTGACGATCGCCGGCACCCGCGACGGCGACATCCGGGCGTACCGCCTCGAGGTGCTCCAGGACTGCGGCGCCTACCCGAAGTTCGGTGCCTTCCTCCCCGTGTTCACCCGACAGATGGCCAGCGGCGTCTACGACATCGAGCGGGTCGAGTTGGAGTTCGCATCGGTGGTGACCACGACGGCGCCCATCTGCGCATACCGGGGAGCCGGACGCCCCGAGGCCACGGCCGCCATCGAAAGGGCCGTCGACCTGTTCGCCGCCGAGATCGGCATGGACCCGGCGGAGGTGCGGCGCCGCAACCTGCCTGCCCCCGACGCCTTCCCGTTCACCAACGGCACCGGCACGGTCTACGACAGCGGCGAGTACGAGCGGGCGCTCGACGCCGCCCTCGAGGCCGCCGACTACGCAGGCCTCCGTGCCGAACAGCAGCAGCGGCGCGACGCCGGCGACGTCCGTCAACTGGGTATCGGGGTCTGTACCTATGTCGAGATCACCGGCTTCGGTGGCAGCGAGTACGGCGAGGTCGGCCTCCAGCCCGACGGCACCGTCCTGGCCGTCACGGGCGCGACCCCGATCGGCACCGGGCACCACACGACCTGGGCGATGATCGTCGCCGACCGGCTGGGTGTGCCCCTCGAGGCCGTCACCGTGTTGCACGGCGACACCGACCGGGTGCCATCCGGCAACATGACCGGCGGGTCCCGGTCCGTTCAGATCGCCGGCTCGTCGATGGGCGACGCCGCCGACAAGCTCGTCGACCTGGCACGCAACGCGGCCGCCGACCTGCTCGAGGCCGCCCCTGGCGACATCGTCCTCGACCGTGAGCGGGGCGCCTTCCACGTGGCAGGCACCCCGACGGCGTCCCGATCCTGGGCCGAGATCGCCGACGGTGCAGGCGAGCCGCTCGTCGGGCTGTCGGACTTCGTCCAGGCCGGGGCGACCTTCCCGTTCGGCTGCCACGTCGCCGTCGTCGAGGTCGACACCGAGACGGGGCAGGCAACGGTCGAGCGGATCGTCGCCGTGGACGACGCAGGCGTCATCATCAACCCGTTGCTGGCCGCCGGCCAGATCCACGGCGGTCTGGCGCAGGGCATCGCCCAGGCGTTGCTCGAGGAGGTCCGCTACGACGAGGACGGCAACCCCCAGACCTCGAACCTCGCCGACTACACGGCCATCTCGACGATGGAGGTGCCCATGTACGAGCGCTCGTTCACCGAGACGTCGACGCCTCGCAATCCACTGGGGGCCAAGGGGATCGGCGAGGCGGGCAGCATCGGCTCGACGGCGGCGGTGCAGAGCGCTGTGATCGACGCCCTGGCACCGTTCGGGATCCGGCACCTCGACATGCCACTCACCCCGGAGCGCATCTGGTCGGCGCTTCGGACGTCGGTCGAGTGAGCGAGGTGGCCGATGCAGAAGGTGGCAGCGGGGGCGACGTCCCTCTGACGTACGAGCAGGCCACTGCGGCTCTCACCGGACCCGGCGGCTTCTTCGAGCTTGCCACCGAGGACGTCCTCGGGGAGCAGATGCAGGTCTTCGCCAACCGGCCCCGGTCGCTACGCGACCTCCTGATGGGGGCCGCCCAGAAGGGCGACGAGGAATACGCCGTGTTCGACGATGCCGGCGAACGACGGGTTCTCACGTTCGGCGGCCTCCAGCAGCAGGTGGCGTCGGTGGCGGCGGCGCTGGCCGACCGGGGGATCGGCCATGGCGACCGGGTGGCGATCCTCGCAGCCAACTGTCCCGAGTACATCGTCACGTTCTGGGCCTGTGCGTCCATGGGTGCCGTGGCGGTCTGTTTCAACGGCTGGTGGACCCGCAGCGAGATCGAATACGGGCTCGAGGCCACCCGTCCGGCCCTGCTGGTCGCCGACCGTCGACGCCTCGCCCGCCTCGAGGGTGCCGACACGGGCGTCCCGACGATCGTGGTCGAGGACGACTTCGCCGACCTGCTCGGGTTCGCTCCCGATGCCGACCTGCCGGAGACGCCGATCGCCGAGGACGATCCGATCGTCCTGCAGTTCACGTCGGGCACCACGGGGCGCCCCAAGGCGGCGATGGTGAGCCACCGCAGCTTCATCTCGTTCGTGCTGGCGGCATTCGTGATCGGCGCACGCGACTCGATGCTGTCCGGTGCGGCTCCGTCAGCCGGTGGCGCCCGCCTGGCGGTGTTCCCGCTGTTCCACCTCTCCGGGATGCAGAGTTCGACGGTCACGTCGCTCATGGGCGGGATCAAGACCGTCTGGCCGATGGGCCGCTTCGATCCGGCACGGGTCGTCCAGCTCACCATCGACGAGGGCATCACCGCCTGGAACGGCACCGGCACCCACATCTACCGCCTGCTCGCCGAGCCGGGGATCGAGGACCTCGACGCCGGCCAGGTGACCTCGGTGGCGATCGGCGGTTCGGCAAGCACACCCGAGTTGATCCGGGCCACCGAGGAACGGTTCCCCCACCTGGTCGACACCTTCGGATCCGGCTACGGGCTCACCGAATCGGGTGGCCTCGTCAGCCACGCCACCAACGCCATGCTCCGGGATGCACCCGGCTGCGTCGGCTGTCCACTCCCCACGATCGAGGTGAGGATCATCGACGACGAGGGCAACGACCTGCCCGACGGCGAGAACGGCGAGATCTGCGTCCGCAGCCCGCTGGTCATGCTCGGTTACTGGAACGACCCGGCGGCGAACGAGGCAGCGTTCCTGCCGGGCCGCTGGCTGCGCACCGGCGACTTCGGCCGCATGCTCGACGGACGGCTCCACCTGGCCTCACGCCTGCGGGACCTCATCCTGCGGGGCGGCGAGAACGTGTACCCGGCCGAGGTCGAGCAGCGCATCGAGGAGCACCCGGCGGTCGGAGAGGTGGCGGTGTACGGCGTCGACCATCCGACGCTCGGCCAGGAGGTGAAGGCGGTGGTGGTCCTGCGCCCCGGAGCCGCTGCATCGGCCGACGAGATCACGGCCTTCTGTGCCGAGGCGATCTCGTACTACAAGGTGCCGACGATCGTGGAGTTCCGGGACGAACCGCTGCCCCGCAACGCCACCGGCAAGGTCGTCAAGGCGGTGCTCACAGGCGACGCCGAGCACACCTTCGTCGAGGAGTAGGCGCCGGGGAGCAGCCGCCGGGGAGTGGCCGCCGGGGAGTGGCCGCGCCGAGGTCAGTCCTGTTCGAACGCTGCCTGTGCTGCATCGACGAGGACGGTTGCCCACCGGACGCATCGCTGGGCGAGTGCCCTGCTGACGGGCGCCGGTTCGTATTCGGCTCGGGCCTTGTTGGCGACGAGCCTTCGATAGGCCTCGGCCGGTCGGTTGCCGTCGGGTATCCCGATCAGCAGGTCCCCGCTGACCGCATGGTCGGTGCCGGCGGCCCGTACGCCGCGATGCCGGGCGCACAGGGCGTCAGCAGCGTTGATCCCTGCGTGGATGGCGTTGCCGGTGGCGGCGGTCCAGTGCCCGGCATCGAGGCATGAAGTCGCGGTGGCGAGGTATTCGAGCGCCTTGGCGAGAAATTGCCTGGCGTCAGCCGCAGTGGCGGGAACCGTCCTGATCCGTCGACGGTTCATGGCCGGCGAGCAACTTCTCGAGTTCGTTGCCGAACACGTGACGGCCCTGGGCCAGGAGGTCGCTCCACAGGGGAACCGAGTCTGATGCGAGGCGCTGGCATGCCTCGGTCTCGCCGGCCTGCACCACCTCGACACGGTTGGCGACGAGGTCGCCGACGAATCGGCGCCAGGCGTTGATCGACGAGATCCACGGGTCGGCGTATGGATCGACATGGTCGGCATGGACGACGAGGACATCGATGTCGCTTGCCGAGTCTGAGGTTCCGCGGGCGACCGAGCCGAAAAGCGTGATGTTGACCGGCGTGGGCTCGATTGCGTCGGCCAGGAGCGCCATGTGATCGACAAGCCGGTTGGTGATGAAGCGGAGGTCGAGCAGTGCAGAGGCGACGATGGTGCCGTGAGCCAGTCGGTAGAGGGCAGCCGGGGGTGCGTCCCGCCGATCCACGACCCCCAGTTCGGTGAGACGCCGTAGGACGCGCCAGGTCTGTGACGGTGAGGTGCCCGCCAGTGCAGCGATCCGACGGCCGGTGAACTCCTCGTCGGACCCAGCCAGGAACTGCAGGACGCGTCCCTGGACCCCGGGGAACAGCGCCGTGAGGGGGTGGCTGAGGTCCATCGTGCCAGTGTACTGAAATATGAAACAGTTGTTTCGTAAATCGGTACAACAGCGAGGCTGGGCGCATTGCGTTCATACCGCCGAACCTACGCAGCGCCTGTGACAGCGTTCGGTGGGAATCGTCGTGGCCTTCTCGGGGAAGGCGCGTCCTCAGATCCGGGCTGCGGCTTCGGTGAGGACCCTGAGCTTCTCGACGGCCAGGTCGCGGCCCAGGTAGCCGAGGCCGCAGTCGGGTGCGGCCACCAGGCGCTCCCGGTCGATGTGGCGCAGTGCCTCGGTCAGGCGGGCGGCGACCTCGTCGACGGTTTCGACCCTGCTGCGGGCGATCGCCACGCATCCGAGGATCACCGTCGTCTCCCGGAAGCGGGGAAGCAGGTCTGCCAGGTCGTTGGGGCGGTGGGCGTCCTCGATGCTGAAGCGGTCGATCGGCGCCGCATCCACGGCCTCGGCGATGTCGAGATAGGCCGACGGCAGGGCCTTCTCGTAGTCGTCGTCGTCGAGGTGGCGGGGGTAGCCGCAGCAGCAGTGCACGGTGCGCGTGACCGAGTCGGGGACGCCGTCGAAGCAGGCGGCGAGGGCGTCGACGCCGAAGGCGAGGGCGTCGTCGACCCGGCGGGCGAACACCGGCTCGTCGACCTGGATGTGGGTGCAGCCGGCTTCGGCCAGGGCACGTACCTCGGCGTTGATGGCGACGGCCAGGTCGGCGACGAGTGCGGCCCGGTCCCCGTAGTGGTGGTCGATGACGGTGTCGATGATCGTCAGCGGCCCGGGGATCGTGACCTTCACGGGATGGTCGGTCGCCGCCTGGGCGACCCGCCAGTCGTGGGGCAGGAAGGCCTCCGTGGCGGCGACGGGGCCGACGATCACCGGAAGGACCCCCGGCAGCACGCCCCGGATCGTCTCCTGTTCACGGTGCTCGAAGTCGAAGCCGGTGAGGTGGCGGCAGTGGTAGTGGATGTAGTTCTCGCGCCGTACCTCGCCGTCGGTGACCACGTCGATCCCGGCATCGACCTGGTCGGCGATGACATCGGCGGCCGCCCGGACGAAGAGGGCCTCAGCCTCGTCGCCGGCGGCTGCCATCTCGTCCGCCCAGCGGGCTGCGTAGTCCCCGTCGGACAGGTCGAACCAGTCGGACACGGGCACGTAGTCGGGCTTGGGATAGGCGCCGATGACGGTGGTGGGAAGGGGGACAGGGGCCATGTGCCGTGCACCGTAGTCCCAACCGGACAGCGTGGAAGGGTCTGTGGGAGGCTCAGGGTGTGGACTCCACTGGCAATCCCTATGTCCAGGGGTCGATGGCGCCGGTCGCTGACGAGGTGACCGCCTTCGACCTGCCGGTCACGGGCAGCATCCCCGAGGAACTCGAGGGGCGCTGGCTGCGCAACGGCCCGAACCCCCGGAGTGCCGTCGATGCCGCCACCCACCACTGGTTCCTCGGCGACGGCATGGTCCACGGCGTGCGCCTGCGCGGCGGGAAGGCCGAGTGGTACCGCAACCGGTGGGTGCGGGGAATCCGGATCGCCGCCGAACTGGGCGAGGACCCGCCGCTGGGCCGCTCCTTCGGCGATCGGGAATCCGGGCCCAACACGTCGGTCGGCGGCTTCGCCGGCAGGACCTGGGCAATGGTCGAGGCCGGCACCACGCCCATGACCCTCACCTACGAACTCGACACCATCGGGTACGACGACTTCGACGGCACGCTGCCCGGCGCCTTCAGCGCCCACCCGAGGTACGACGCTGCGACCGGTGAACTGCACGCCGTCTGCTACGCCTACCCCGACCATCTCGACCGGGTGCAGCACGTGGTCGTCGGCAGCGATGGCCGGGTGGCGAAGGTGACCGACGTGCCGCTCGACGGGATGCCGATGGTGCACGACATGTCCCTCACCGCCCGCTACGTCCTCGTCTACGACCTGCCGGTCTGCCTCGACATCGAGGCAGCCATGGGCGGCAACCCGTTCCCGTTCGCCT
>CAJXIS010000053.1 GCA_913054115.1 uncultured Acidimicrobiaceae bacterium
ACTTGTTGGGTGCGATGCCGACGCTGCACCCGAGACCCTCCTCGAGCAGCACGAGTCGTCGGATCTCGGCAGCCTGTTCGACGGCCGAACCGAGCAGCGCCACCGACCCGGACACATCGAGGAACGCCTCGTCCAGGGACAACGGTTCGACCAGCGGAGTGAACCGTCGAAAGATGGACATGACCCGCCGGCTGACCTCTCCGTAGTGGGCATGGTCCCCAGGGAGGAAGATGGCGTCTGGGCACAACCGTCGGGCAACCACCGACGACATGGCCGAGTGGATGCCATAGACCCGTGCCTCGTAGGAGGCTGCGGCGACCACTCCCCGCTCACCCGCTCCGCCCACGAGCACCGGTTTCCCACGCAGCTCCGGCCGACGCACCAGCTCGACCGAGGCGAAGAAGGCATCCATGTCGACGTGCAGGATCGACGCCGCACCGTCTGCGCCCGGATCATGGGCTCGAGAATCAGGAGGAACCTGAGGTTCGGACGAACGCCTGCCGCTCACCGACGTGTGACGTCGAGGTGCCCGGGGTGCGTACCGCGCACGAGGAAGTCGTAACGGGCTCCGTCGGACATCCGACCGGCCAGCCAGTCGCCGACGGGCTCACACACCCATGGGGGCGCTGTTTCCATGAGGGTGGATCCGTCATCGGCATCGGCGAAGACCCCGTCCTCGACGATGCCGTCCGGATCGTCGAAGACCAGGTCGCCGGTCCACTGTTCGGCCAGGAACACCTCGACCCCGAGGCGCATCCCCCGGTCGGGGAAATCGACGGACACGCCGTAGACGAGGTCGGACCAGGCCGTGACATCCAGGCCGGTCTCCTCCCGTACCTCACGTGCGAGCGCCCCGAGGCTGGTCTCACCCGGATCGATGACCCCGCCCGGCGGTGTCCACTCGATCCGGCCGTCCCGGCGACGGTTCGCCACCAACAGCAGGCGGTCTTCCCGCAGGATGAGGGCTCCGGCAACGGTCCAGTCGCGCACCGATCCATTCTCGCACCTGGAACCCGCACCGGGAACCCGCACCGGAAACCCGCTGGATCCGGTCCGGCCATACGAGCGATGACCGGTAGCCTTTCCCCGTGGGAACACTGCCGTCCGACCCCTCCCCCCGGGAGGCACCATCGGCCACACCGCCGACGTCGGCCCGAATCCTGGCGTTCGTCGCCATACTCGTCGCCGGCGCCTGCGGCGGTCTCGTCGGCTACGCGGTGACCAACCTCCAGTGCACCGACGGTTGCACGACGATGGCTGGGGCAGTGGGCCTGTTCGGTGCGGTCGTGGCGGCGATCGGCGTCGGCATCGTGTCGATGCTCACCCTCCGGGCGATGGCCGAGTGGCGGACCAACGAGCTTCAACAGGCCGCTCGGGACCACCACCCCATCTCCTGACGCCTGAACACCCGTGGCCGATCCGACGACGCTGCGAGACCTCGCCCTCGAGGTCGCCAGGGCCGTGGCGCCGGAAATTCGACGACTCGCCGGCGGTACTCCGCCCGATGGCACCAAGAGCTCGGCGACCGACCTGGTGACGGTCGCCGACCGTTGGTCCGAACAGCAGATCGTCACCCGACTGCTCGATGCCCGGCCCGACGACGGAATCCTGGCCGAGGAGGAGACCTCGCTGGCCGGAACCAGCGGCGTTCGTTGGATCATCGACCCGATCGACGGCACCACGAACTTCGTCTACGGGCTCGCCGGCTATTCCATCTCCATCGGCGCCGAGATCGACGGGGAGCCGGTCGTCGGCGTGATCCTCGACCCGGCACTCGGCAACGAGTTCGTCGCAGCGTTGGGAGCCGGTGCCACCTGCAACGGCACACCGATCCGGGTGAGCGGACAGTCGGACCTCGCTCAGGCACTCGTGGCGACCGGCTTCGGCTACCAGGCAGACCGTCGACGCAACCAGGCGGTCGTCCTCGTCGAGGTGCTTCCCCGGATTCGCGACATCCGGCGGGGCGGTGGCGCCGCCATGGACCTCGCCAACGTCGCCGCCGGCCGGCTCGATGCCTATTTCGAGCGCGGCCTCAGCCCCTGGGATCTCGCAGCGGGAACCGTCCTCGTCCGCGAGGCAGGCGGCACGATCGGCGACCTCGACGGCAATCCGACCGACGGCGACTTCGTTCTGGCTGCACCCCCGGAGCTCCGCGACGCACTCGCCGAACTGCTTCGATCCGTACGGGCCGATCAGGCCTGATCGGGCCACATTCCTGCCATCTCCTGCCAATTCTGAGTTCTGGTCAGCATTCCAATCACAAATAGGGCACGATGATGCACGTGGGAACTCGGATCTTGACCGTCGAGGACGACGAACGCATCCGCACCGCCGTCCGCCTCGCGCTCGAGGACGAGGGCTGGGAGGTCGAAGAGACGGCCAGTGGCGAGGAGGCCCTGACGGCGTTCACTCGGGCACCCGCCGACGTCGTGCTCATCGACATCATGCTTCCGGGTGTCGACGGTTTCGAGGTCTGTCGAAGCATCCGCCGATCGAGCGCAGTACCGATCATCATGGTGACTGCCCGGGCCGACACCCACGACGTCGTCGCCGGGCTCGAGGCTGGCGCCGACGACTACCTGACCAAGCCGTTCGCCCCGAAGGAGCTCTCGGCACGGATCCGTGCGCTGCTCCGCCGCTACCGTTCGTCCGAGACGATGCCTGCGACCATGTGCTTCAACCAGCTGGAGGTGTCCCCGGAGGAGGGAGTGGTCCGCCTGGATGGCATCGAGGTCCACCTCACCAGAACAGAGTTCCAGTTGCTGGTCGAGTTGGGGAGCCACGCCGGCAAGGTCCTGAGTCGCGAGGACCTCCTCGAGCGTGTCTGGGGGTACGACTACTTCGGCGACGGTCGTCTCGTGGACGTCCATGTTCGTCGTCTGCGGACCAAGATCGAGCCCGATCCCGGCAACCCTCGATTCGTCGTGACGGTCCGCGGCATGGGGTACAAGCTCCAGCCCTGACATGACGGCAGACACCGAGCGGGAAAGCGCTCTCCGACCGGTCGGGCTGCGGGCACGCATCCTGCTGGCGTTCGCCGTCGGCGGCCTCGGACTGTCCGTGGTGCTCGCCGGCGCGACGATGGTCCTCGCACGCGGGCAACTCCTCGAGACACGCGAGGAGAGCGCCGCCGCCGTCGCCGTCAACAACGCCGTTCGCCTCAACAACCAGCTCACACCGGACACCACGTTCGAGGACCTTCCCTCCATCGTGGACTCCCTGACGAGCCTCGAAGGCAGCCAACTGCTCGTTCGGCTCAAGACCGATTGGCTCCTCGCCCCCGAGTTCGGTCGCGGCGACATCCCCGGGGTGCTCACCGCACGCATCGAAGGCGGGCAGCCGGGTCAGATCCGGGCGATCGTCGCCGGCCGTCCGCAGCTGGTCATCGGCCTTCCACTGCCTTCTTTCGACGCCGCCTACTACGAGGTCGTCGATCTCGCCGGCGTCGCGGACACACTCGGCACGATCCGCATCATCCTGCTCTCGGCCGGTGCGGCGACAACCCTGCTCGGTGCGGTTCTCGGTTGGTGGGCGAGCCTCCGCACCCTGCGCCCGCTACGACGCGTGAGTGCGGCCGCCCAGGCGATCGCCGGTGGGCGTCTCGACACGCGGCTGGAGCGCCAGGCCGACCCCGACCTCGACGCCCTCGCCGACTCGTTCAACGGGATGGCCGAGGCCCTCGAACAGCGGATTCGTCGCGACGCCCGGTTCGCCTCCGAGGTCAGCCACGAACTCCGAAGCCCCCTGATGACGCTCACGACGACCGTCGGCGTCCTGGAGGCCCGTCGCGAACAATTTTCCGAGCGTTCCCGGACCGCCCTCGACCTGCTCTCCCATGACCTGGCCAGGTTCTGCCGGCTGGTCGACGACCTGCTCGAGATCTCGCGCTTCGACGCAGGCGCCGCCTCGCTGGAGCTGACCGAGATCAACGTCGCCAACTTCGTCCATGCATCGCTCCACGTCGCCCACCTCGACGATGTCTCAGTGGCAGACGGTCTCGGTGGCCGACCGGTCGTGATCGATGGCGACAAGAGGCGCCTGGCCCGGGTGATGGCAAACCTCCTCGGCAACGCAACACACCACGGCGGCGGCCTCACGGGGGTCTCCATGGAACGAGACGACACGGTCGTTCGCATCAGCGTCGAGGACCACGGACCGGGCGTACCGGCCGCCGAGCGGGAACAGATCTTCGACCGCTTCTCCCGTGGTTCATCGGGTGGGCGTCGGGGCGGGGGTTCCGGGGCCGGCCTCGGACTGAGCCTCGTCTGGGAGGACGTCCGCCTGCACGACGGACGTGTCTGGGTCGAGGAGCATGCAGATGGCGGTTCCGGTGCCCGATTCGTCATCGAGTTGCCCCTCCCCGAGGATGTCCTCGAACTGGAGGCGACATGAAGCGCACGAGGCCACCGGTCGCCGCGGCTGCGCTTCTCGGACTGGCGCTGTTCACCACGGCCTGTGGCATCACCGTGGAGAGTCAGCCGAGGTCGGTTTCGGCGCGCATCCCCGACGCACTCCAACCGGACGCCTCGACGACGACGCTTCCCTCCCCGAACCTCGAGCAGGTCGAGATCTTCCTCGCACGAAGCAACGGCGATCGCATGCAGTTGGCCAAGGTCACCCGTGACATCGACCCCGATGGCACGGTCAACACCATCCTCGCCCAGGTGCTGGCCGGCCCGAACCTCGAGGAGCAGGAGGAGGAGTACGTCTCGCCGTTCATCGAGGGCAGCACGATCATCGGCACGATCCTGAACGGAACGCTGCTCGAGATCCACCTGGACAGCCTCGACGGCTTCCCCCAGGACGACTCGACGAGCAACCGCCTCGCCTACGCCATGCTCGTCTGCACGGCCACCGAGCTGATCATCGGTGCCGAGATCCAGCTGGTGAAGATCCTCGTCGACCGGGAAGGCGATTTGATACCCGTCAACATTCCGGTGAGCGACGGCGATGCGACCGAGGAGGGCGCTCCCGTCTACTGCGCCAACTACGCCAGCTTCGATCCGCGCTACCGGGAGATAGAACCGGACTGAGCCCTGGCCGGGTCAGGCGAAGAAGACCCGGGCCGTCCTCCAGAGGTCCTCGTCCAGGGTCTTGAGGTGCCCGACCGCCTCCTCGAGCGGAATCCGCACGATGTCGCCGGCGCGGAGGGCAGTCATGGTCCCGAAGGCGCCATCGACGGCGGCGTCGGCGGCGGCCACCCCGAGGCGGGTGGCCAGCACCCGGTCGAAGGCCGTCGGCGTACCGCCCCGCTGGACGTGGCCGAGGATCGTGACGCGGGTCTCGAAGCCCGTTCGGGACCGGATCTCGGCGGCGATCCGGTAGGCGACGCCTCCGAGCCGCGCGTGGCCGAAGCGGTCGATCTCGGGCTCGGGCAGCTCGATCGTCCCCTCTGCCGGGACCGCCCCCTCGGCGACCACGATGATCGACGCGTAGCGGCCGCGGTCGTGGCGGCGCCGGACACGGTCGCAGACCTCCTCGATGTCGAAGGGTTCCTCTGGCACCAACGTGACGGTGGCGCCGCCCGCCAGACCCGCCCATGCGGCAATGTGCCCGACGTGGCGCCCCATCACCTCGACGACCATGACCCGGTCGTGCGATTCAGCCGTCGTGTGGAGTCGGTCGATGGCCTCGGTGGCGATCTCGACGGCGGTCGCGAAGCCGAACGTGAACTCGGTGCCCGCGATGTCGTTGTCGATCGTCTTGGGTACCCCGACGATGGGGAACCCCTCGGCGTGCATCTCGAGGGCGCAGGAGAGCGTCCCCTCGCCACCGACGACCACCAGTGCATCGACGGCGCGGGCCGAGAGGGTGGAGCGGCACGCATCGACCCCTCCCTCCACGCCGAACGGTTGGATCCGCGAGGTGCCGAGAATGGTCCCCCCGCGTGGCAGCAGCCCTCGACAGGCCTCCACGTCGAGGTCGATGGCGTCGTCCTCGATGACCCCCTGCCAGCCGTCGCGGAATCCGACGACGGTGCCACCGTGGTCACGTTCGACACGGCGCACGACGGCCCGGATGACGGCATTGAGGCCGGGGCAGTCGCCGCCTCCTGTCAGGATTCCGATGCGCACGGTGCTCCTCCTCAGGCGAGACGATCCAGGCAGCCGCGCAGCGAGCGCACCGCCTGGGCGATCCGTTGTTCGTTTTCGATGAGTGCGAAGCGGACGTATCCCTCGCCGCCCGGCCCGAAGCCGATGCCAGGCGAGACGGCCACGTCGGCCTCCCGGACGAGGTGGCTGGCGAACTCGACCGATCCCATCTCACGGTAGGGCTCGGGAATCGGCGCCCACACGAACATGGTGCCCCGCGGCGGCTCGACCGGCCAGCCGATGCGGTGGAGCCCCGAACACAGGGCGTTGCGCCTGGCCTCGTAGATGGCGCACGCCTCCTGCGGATAGTCCGGTGCCTCGTTGAGGGTGACCGTCGCTGCGATCTGGATCGGCTGGAAGGTTCCGTAGTCGAGATACGACTTGAGCTTCGCCAGGGCGGCCACGGTGGGCGCATGGCCGACCATGAACGCCACCCGCCAACCGGCCATGGAGAAGCTCTTCGTCATCGAGTAGAGCTCGACCGCCACCTCGTCCGCTCCGGGCACCTCGAGGATCGACGGCGGCCGGTAGCCGTCGAAGCCGAGATCCGCATAGGCGAAGTCATGGACCAGCAGCACGTCGCGTTCGCGGGCGAACTCGACGACCTCGGTCATGAATTGGAGGTCCACGCAGGCCGTCGTCGGGTTGTGCGGGAACGAGAGCACGATGACGCGCGGCTTGGGCCAGGAGTACTCCCACCCGTCCCGCAGCGCTCCGATGAAGTCACCGTCGGTCGTGAACGGCATCTCGCGCACGTCGGCGCCGGCGAACAGCGGCGAGTAGCGGTGGATCGGATAGGAGGGCGATGGGACCAGCGCAGCATCACCTGGCTGGAGCATGACCCACATCAGGTGGGAGAAGCCCTCCTTGGCGCCGATCGTCTGGATCACCTGTGTCTCGGGGTCGAGGGTCACCCCGAACCTCCGGGCATACAGGCCGGCCACGGCCTCGCGCAGCTTCGGGATGCCGCGACTCGACGAGTAGCGGTGGTTCCGCGGATTCCGGACGGCCTCGGCCAGCTTGTCGACGGCCACGTCGGGCGAGGGGAGGTCGGGGTTGCCGAACCCGAGGTCGATGACGTCCCTGCCGTCCCGTCGGGCCTCGATCTTGAGCGAGTCGATGATCGTGAATACGTAGGGCGGGAGTGCAGTGATGCGCCGGTACTCCATTGGCGACGAGCGTACCCGGCGCGGTGAGGGTGGTTCCCGGACAATGTTCGGGCTGCAGGGGCCCCGCTGCTCAGTGCCGGGCGGCCAGGGTCTCGATGTGGGACTTGAGGTCGTCGATCGCCGTGTGGACGATCTTGGCCTCGAGGCGTCGCTTGACGAAGCCCGGCAGCCGGACCAGCAGGTCGACGTCGAGGTCGTAGTGGATACGGGTGGCGTTGGGATCACCCTCGACGGCCACGAACTCGTACTCGCCGCTCATCCGGCGCATCACATCGCCCTCGATCAGGCGCCATGACACCCGGAGCGGGTTCGAGCCGTAGGTGTAGCGCAGCGTGTAGCTGCTGCTGCGACCCATCGCCGCGGCGCGAAACTGCACATCGCCCGCCCTGCCCTCGTCGTCGCGTTCGAGAACACGGGTCTCCTTGATGTCGACGGCCCATTCCGGATACCGCTCGACATCGAGCACCGTGGCGTAGCACAACTCGGGTGACGCCTGGATGTGCGTGCGTTGGCTGGCGTGGTCGCTCATCGCCTTCGACACTACCCGAGCCCGGCTGCCGTGGGCGTGAGCGCCACCCGGGTCATCGGTGACGTGTGGCCTCGGGGCGATTCGCAAATTCGCCGTGCCGGGCCGCCCAGAGGCCACCCAGTCCCAGTCCGAACACCGGGACCAGGACGCCGAACGCCAGCGCCGTGAAGGGTCGCAGGGAAGCCGCTGCCACGCCGAAGATCACCTGGACCGCCAGGCAGGTGAGGAAGCCCCTCCGGACGCCGTCCGGCGCACAACCGGCGAGGAAGTAGAGGCCGCCGATGCCGATCGACTCGTATCGACTCCGACTGACGGCGAGGCCGAAGGCCCAGAGGAAGACGACGCAGCCGACGGCGAACAGGACGATGTCGAGGGCCGCCGCAGCGGTTCGCACCGGACCATCGACCAACACCGCTGCTGCGGTGACCACGCCGAAGGCTGCCGTACCGGCCCAGCAGATGCGGATGAGGGTATTTCCCGCCGTGTCCGCCACCGTGCTCAGCGCCCGGTCCGCAACTCGGCGGCGTCGATGCCGTCCCGAAGACGGTCGGCCAGCACGTCGTAGGAGAACTCGCGCTCGGCCCGCTCCCGCCCTGCCCTGGCCATGGTCCCGCGGCGGTCCTCGTCGGCCAGCAGTTCATCGAGTGCGCTAGCGACGGCCTCGACGTCGGTCGGGTCGTCGACGACGAGACCGGTCTTCCCGTGTTCGACGGCCTCAGCCGCTCCCCCGCTGCGACCGGCCACCTGGGGAACGCCGGCAGCAGCCGCCTCGAGGAAGACGATGCCGAACCCCTCCTGTTCCAGGCCGCCGAGGCGGGTCCGACAGAGCATGGCGAAGGCGTCTCCGGCTCCGTAGAGGCCGGGCAGCAGGCGTTCCTCGACCCGTCCGAGGAGGAGGGCCGGGGCGCCCGTCTGTTCGATGAGCGCTTTCAGGCGGGAATGCTCGCGACCTGCCCCGGCGATCGCCAGGAGCAGGTCGGGCTCCCGGTCGGCGAGGCGGGCCACGGCCCGGATCAGGGTGTCCATGCCCTTCCGGGGGACGAGTCGGCTGACGCTGACCACCAGTCGGGCATCGACCGGTAGGCCGAGTTCCCGCCGGACCGCCGCACGCTCGCCGTCGTCGAGTGGGACAAAGCGACCGGTATCGACACCCGGAGGAACGACGAGGGTCGGGAGTGCCCCGCCTGCCGCCCGCTCGGCCTCGGCTGCGGGATAGCCACCTGCGCTGATGACGAGCGACGCCCCACGCAGCACGCGGCCCAGCAGCGGCCGCAGGATGGGCAGCCGACCGGGAATCGTGACCTCGGCACCGTGGAGGACGACGGCGTAGGGGACATCGACCCGGGGGGCGGTCAGACCGACGGGGACCGCCGGGTCCCAGACCACCAACTCGGCACCGTGGTTCCCAGAGAGGCGTCGGACGCGGCGGGCCAGCCACGGGTACGGGAGCAGCCACGGCTCGCGGGACCGGGTGATGGCGAATCGCTGTTCTGCATCGAACGCCGCCGACCCTTCGTACGGCGTGGTGTGGACGGCCACGTCCTCGGCGGGGAGTCGCCTCCAGAGTTCCCAGAGGTACGACTGGATGCCCCCCACCTTGGGTGGGAAGTCGTTGGTGACCAGCAGGTGCGACCTCATGGCGCGGTTACTTCCGGGCGGGAGCGCTCGGCGATGGCCCACTCGGCGTGTTCGCGGAGCATCGGGTCGGGATCGTCGAGGTAGCGGGTCAGGAGTGCGATGGCGTGGGCATCGTCGGATCCACCGGGGTTCTCGGCGTCGCCGGCGTTGCCGAGTACGACGAGTGCGTTGCGCCGGAGGTACCGCGGGTCGCGCTCGGCGATGTACCAGCGGCCGAAGCGGTCGAGGAGGTCGATGTCGGAGGCCCCGAGGATCCAGGCGGCCGACTCGTCGGCGCCGGATGTCGCCTCGGAC
>CAJXIS010000054.1 GCA_913054115.1 uncultured Acidimicrobiaceae bacterium
GTGCACAGATCCTGATCGATCCAGACCTTCATGTGATGCGGGTCCCTTTCGTGAGTGGATCGTCCATCGCCAGAAACCTGACACGGAATGCAGGAGAACGAGTCAGCAGTGTAACCGGCGCCCCCTGACGATGGTGCCAGCCTGCGCCTTTCCGTGGCGGCCATCCGTCACCTCCACCGGCCAACTGAAGGGCTAGGGTCCCGCGCAGAGGCACAAGGAGAGGGAGTCGTGGGCGAACACGATGGGGAGCAGGGCGGCGAAGGAGCAGCCGTGCGCGCCGAGATCCTCGACCTGGAAGCCGAGATCGAAGAACTGCGGCGGCGGCTCGTCGATGCCCCCCGCCGTCTGGCCGAGTTCGAGGCGGAGCTGCGGGACGCCAAGCGGGAGCTGGCACGGGCGATGGCCCGGAATCAGAAGCTCAACACCACGTTGAGTTCCTCACGCGACCGGATCGAGCTACTGCGCGAAGAGGTCGACAAGCTGTCGCGGCCGCCCGCTTCCTATGGCACGGTCGTCGGACGCAACGAGGACGGATCGGCCGACGTCCACGCCTCGGGCCGCAAGATGCGGGTGAGCATCCATCCGGAGCTCGTCGACGACCTGAAGATCGGCCAGGAGGTGCTCCTCAACGAGTCCCTCAGCATCATCCGAGCCCGTGCTCCCGAACAGGTCGGCGAGGTGGTGACCGTCAAGGAGGTCCTCGCCGACGGCCGACGTGCCGTGGTCGTCGGGCGTGCCGACGAGGAACGGGTCGCCGACCTGGGCGAGGCTCTGCTCCGCGAGGGGGTGCGCAGTGGCGATGCCGCACTCTTCGATCCCCGGTCGGGCGTCCTGCTCGAACGGCTGCCCCGCCACGAGGTCGAGGCACTGGTCCTCGAAGAGATCCCCGATGTCACCTACGAGGACGTCGGTGGGCTCGACCAGCAGATCGAGATGATCATGGATGCCGTCGAGCTGCCCTTCGTCCACCAGGAGCTGTTCGCCGAATACGAGCTCCCCGCACCCAAGGGGATCCTGCTCTACGGGCCGCCGGGCTGCGGCAAGACCCTGATCGCCAAGGCCGTCGCCAACTCGCTGGCCGGGAAGGTGTCGGAGCTCGCTGGAGACCGGGAGGCCCGCAGCTACTTCCTCAACATCAAGGGCCCTGAGCTGCTGAACAAGTACGTGGGGGAGACCGAACGGCAGATCCGCCTGATCTTCGAACGGGCACGCGAGAAGTCCGAACAGGGCTGGCCCGTCATCGTGTTCTTCGACGAGATGGAATCGCTGTTCCGGACACGGGGATCGGGCATCAGCTCCGACATCGAGTCGACGATCGTTCCCCAGCTGCTCGCCGAGATCGACGGTGTCGAGGCCCTGCGCAACGTGATCGTGATCGGCGCCTCGAACCGCGAGGACCTGATCGACCCGGCGATCCTGCGACCCGGCCGGCTCGACGTCAAGATCAAGATCGAACGGCCCGACGAGACCGCTGCGGGCCACATCTTCGGTCGCTACCTGACCGAGGACCTGCCGCTCGACGAGGAGCTCGTCGAGACACTGGGGGGCGGAGATCGCAACAAGGCGGTGCTCGGGATGATCGACGCCGCCGTCGAGAGCATGTACGGCGACGACGACCGCAACCGGTTCCTCGAGGTCACCTACCAGAACGGCGACAAGGAGGTCCTGTTCTTCCGGGACTTCGCATCCGGTGCGATGATCGAGAACATCGTGCGCCGGGCCAAGAAGCTGGCGATCAAGCGCCAGCTCGCCGGCGGGACCCGGGGCATCCAGACCAACGACCTGGTCGACGCCGTGCGCCAGGAGTTCAAGGAGCACGAGGACCTGCCCAACACGACCAATCCCGACGACTGGGCGAAGATCTCGGGCAAGAAGGGCGAACGAATCGTCTACGTCCGCACGCTCATCGCAGCGTCCGACGAAGTGGGCGGCGGCAGGGCCATCGAGGCCGTGGGCACCGGCCAGTACCTCTAGCCTCCACTCTGCCCACAGCGGCACCCCGCTAGGGTCCGCGCATGGCCGTCCCGAAGATCCTCGGCATCGAGACCGAGTTTGGCATCTTCCACCGCGGGACCCCCGAACCCAACCCGGTCAGCGCCTCCTCCCTGTTGATCAACGCCTACCTGAGCCGGCGAGCGGCGCCCGGCGACGGTCCCGGAGCCCCCAGGGTCGGCTGGGACTTCGTCGACGAGAGCCCGTCGCTCGACCTCCGCGGCTTCTCGGCCTTCGACGCCATGGCCCCCGAAATCGAGATGCACCTCGTGAACGCCGTGCTCACCAACGGGGCCCGCTACTACGTCGACCACGCCCATCCCGAGATCAGCACCCCCGAGTGCCTCGACGCCCTCGAGCTGCTGCGCTTCGACCGTGCCGCCGAACTCATCGTGATCGAGTCCATGGCAGCGGCCGGCGAGGTCCTCCCCGAGGGGCAGGAGATCGTCGCCTACAAGAACAACTCGGACGGCAAGGGCAACAGTTACGGGTGTCACGAGAACTACCTCATCGACCGGGCCACGCCCTTCGGGAGGATCGTGGTCCATGCAACGACCCACTTCGTGACCCGTCAGGTGTTCACGGGTGCGGGCAAGGTCGGGTGCGAGCTGCCCGGCCGGAGCCGCAGCGACGTCGACTTCCAGTTGACGCAGCGTGCCGATTTCTTCGAGGAGCAGGTCGGGCTCGAGACGACACTCAAGCGTCCGATCATCAACACGCGGGACGAACCCCACGCCGACCCGCTGCGCTACCGGCGCCTCCATGTCATCGTCGGTGACGCCAACCTGTGCGAGGTCGCCACCTTCCTCAAGGTGGGCACGACGGCGATCGTGTTGGCGATGGTCGAGGACGACTTCCTCCAACGCGAGGTGCACTTCGCCGATCCGGTCCGTTCGCTTCAGGAGGTCTCACGGGACACGAGCGTGAGCACCGCACTCGAGCTTGCCGACGGCACGACGGCGACGGCCCTCGACATCCAGTGGGACCTGCTCGAGCAGGGCCGGAAGTACGTCGAGGAACGGGGCGACGAGGGGGCCGGCGGTCCGGTCGCCCACCAGGTCCTCGACCGCTGGCAGGAGGTCCTGACGACGCTCGAAGAGGACCCCGACGACCTTGTCGGCGTGGTCGACTGGGTGACCAAGCGACACATCATCGAGGGCTACCGCGACCGCCACGGCCTCGAGTACGGCGACCTCCGGCTGATGGCACTCGACCTCCAGTACCACGACATGCGCCCCGAGCGCTCCCTGTTTGCCCGTGTGGGAGCAGAGACCCTCATCGACCCGGCCGCCGCAGAGCTGGCGATGACCGCTCCGCCCGACGGCACGCGGGCGTACTTCCGTGGCCGCTGCCTCGACCGCTGGCCGAACCGCGTCGTCGCCGCCAACTGGGATTCCATGGTCTTCGACGTCGGCGAGGAGACGCTTCGGCGGGTGCCGATGATGGAACCGACCCGCGGCAGCCGCGCCCATGTGGCTACGCTCATCGACGACTGCGACGACATCACGGATCTGCTCGACCGACTTTCGGGCCGCTCCGACTGAGTCGCCGACCAAATGACCGGAGAGGACATCCCATGGCCGAGAGGGAACAGGTTCGCCGAGAGCGGGCCGAGCGCGACCCGGAGTCCGTCGAGGAGACCAGGGCGCCGGCTGTCAGCGAGCGCGGTGAGCGACTCAAGGAGGAACTCGACGACCTGCTCGACGAGATCGACACAGTCCTCGAGAGCAACGCCGAGGAGTTCGTGAAGAGCTACGTCCAGAAGGGCGGGGAGTAGGCGCCGCAGGCCCCCGGCCCTGCGGAGTCCACGACAACCGTGACGCTTCCCCTCTTCACCCCGGACCAGGATCCTGGTCCGAGTTTCCTCGGTCTGCTCGACCGCCTGGGCCTCGGAGCACCGGAGATCTCCGGCCCGATCGAAGCCGGGGTCATCACCCACGGCACCACGGTTCTGGCGATACACACCCGTGACGGAGTGGTCATGGCGGGGGACCGTCGGGCGACCTCCGGACACCACATCAGCCACCACTCGATGGAGAAGGTCTTCCCGGCCGATCGCCATTCCGGCGTCGCCATCTCCGGGGCCGCCGGACCGGCGATGGAGATGGTCCGCCTGTTCCAACTCCAGCTCGAGCACTACGAAAAGGTCGAAGGGTCGCCCCTCAGCCTCGAGGGCAAGGCGAACCAGCTCAGCCTCATGGTTCGCGGCAACCTGATGGCGGCGCTGCAGGGCATGGTCGTCGTCCCGCTGTTCGCCGGTTGGGATGAGCGCCTCGAGCAGGGTCGCCTCTTCCAGTACGACATCACGGGCGGCCGCTACGAGGAACGGCGCTATGCCACCGGCGGTTCCGGCGGTGTCCATGCCTCGTCGGTCATCAAGCTCCGGCACGCCCCGGACCTCGACATAGGGGTTGCGGTCGACATCGCCGTCGAGGCATTGTTCGAGGCAGCGGAAGAGGACAGCGCCACCGGCGGGCCCGATCCCGTCCGGGGCATCTTTCCGGTCATCGCCACGATCGGCCCCGGAGGCTTCGAACGCCTGACGGAAGACGAGGTCGAGGCCCGCACCACGGTGCTGCTCGAACGTCTCAGTGATCGGGGCGCCCGATGAACATGCCGCTGTACGTCGCGCCCGAACAGATCATGAAGGACCGGGCCGACTACGCCCGCAAGGGCATCGCCAGGGGGCGTGCGGCGATCGCAGCGACCTACGCCGACGGCGTGCTGCTCTGCGCCGAGAACCCCTCGAACACGCTGCGCAAGGTCTCGGAGATCTACGACCGCATCGGGTTCATCGGCGTCGGAAAGTACAACGAGTTCGACCAGTTGCGCATCGCCGGCGTCCGGCACGCCGACCTCAAGGGCTACACCTACAGTCGCGAAGACGTCGATGCCCGGTGGCTCGCCAACCAGTACGCCCAGACCCTCGGCCAGTACTTCACCCACGAGATGAAGCCGCTCGAGGTCGAGCTGCTCGTGGCCGAGATGAGCCCCGAGGTCGGCGAGGACCGGCTCTTCCACCTGCTCTACGACGGCACCGTGATGGACACCACCACGCATGTCGTCATCGGCGGAGAAGCCGACGTGATCGGCAACCGCCTACAGGACGCCTGGTCCGCAGGCCTGCCCCTCGAGGATGCCGTGCGGGTTGCCGTGGGGGCACTGGCCGGACCCGACCGGGAGCTGGTTCCCGACGACCTGGAGATCGCGGTGCTGGCCAGGGACGGCGAGCGCCGATCCTTCCGTCGGATCGAGGGCGACGACCTCGGCGGCCTGCTCGAGTGACCGGAACCGCCTCGCCCCACCCGTCGTCGGTCGGCACCTGAGAGGCGCCCGTGCAACGCCGGATCTACGGGATCGAGAACGAGTACGGCATCACCTGCATGCTCGACGGTCAGCGGCGCCTCAGCCCCGACGAGGTCGCCCGCTACCTGTTCCGGAAGGTCGTCCACTGGGGGCGTAGTTCGAACGTCTTCCTGGCCAACGGCGCACGCCTCTACCTCGACGTCGGCTCGCACCCCGAGTACGCGACGCCCGAGTGCGACTCGGTGGCAGATGTCGTCGCCCACGACAAGGCCGGGGAACGCATCCTCGAACAGTTGCTCCACAGCGCCGAGGAGCGGCTCCGCGAGGAGGGCATCCGGGGCGACATCTACCTGTTCAAGAACAACACCGATTCGGCTGGCAACTCCTACGGATGCCACGAGAACTACCTGACCACCCGCCGCGACGACCTGTCCTACTACGAGGAGGTCCTGATCCCGTTCTTCGTCAGCAGGCAGATCTACGCAGGAGCCGGCAAGGTCCTCCAGAACGCACGCGGTGCCATGTACTGCGTCAGCCAACGGGCCGAGCACATCTGGGAAAGCGTGTCGAGCGCCACCACCCGGTCGCGTCCCATCATCAACTCGCGGGACGAACCCCACGCCGATGCCGAGCGCTACCGCCGCCTGCACGTCATCGTCGGGGACTCGAACATGAGCGAGTACGCCGCCTTCCTCAAGGTGGGGGCCTGCGGACTGCTGCTCCGGATGCTCGAGGAACCGACGGTCCAGCTGCGGGACATGACCCTCGAGAATCCGATCCGGGCGATTCGTGAGATCAGCCATGACATGACCTGTCGGCGGACTGTGCGCCTCGCCAACGGTCGCGAGGTGCGGGCCCTCGACATCCAGCGCGAATACCTCGATCGGGCGATCCGGTTCTCCGAGCACCACGACCTGAACGACGAGGAGAAGAAGGCGCTCGCCATGTGGGAGCACTGTCTCGACGGCATCGAACGCGATCCGCTGACGCTCGACCGTGAATGCGACTGGGTGGCCAAGTACCACCTCATCGAGTCCTACCGCGAGCGCCACGGACTATCCATGAGCGACGCCAGGGTGGCCCTGCTCGACCTCCAGTACCACGACGTCAACCAGGACCGCGGCCTGTACTACGTCCTCCAGCGACGGGGGATGGTCGAGCGCATCGTGGATGACGAGGCGATCACCGACGCCATCGACAACGCTCCCCAGACCACCCGCGCGCGCCTGCGTGGAGAGTTCATCCGACGGGCCAAGGAACGTCGACGTGACTACACGGTCGACTGGGTACACCTCAAGCTCAACGACCAGGCGCAGCGGACCGTGCTCTGCAAGGACCCGTTTCGCTCGACCGACGAACGCGTCGAGAAGCTCATCGAGTCGCTCTGAGAACCGGCGACACCGCGGCTCTCCGACCTCTGCGGACGCACGCCGCCAGCACCTACGATGTCCATGGAGTCGTTCGACTCGTGAGGAGGTCACAGAGCGGCGGTGGAGAGCAAACTCAGGCGACTGATGAACCTGGTCACGGCGCTCCTCCATGCCGAATGGCCCAAGACCCGCGAGGAGCTGCGCGCCGGACTGTGCGACCACTACTCCGACAATGACGAGACCTTCCGGCGCACCTTCGAGCGGGACAAGGACGAACTCCGCGCCATGGGGATCCCGCTGGTGACCGGATATTCTCCCAACTTCGACCCGCCCGTCGTCGGTTACCGCATCGACCGGAGCCTCTTCCGGAGCCATCTCCCCGGCCTCACCCCCGACGAGCTGGCAGCACTCCACCTCGCCAACAACCTCGTGCGCCTCGGGGACGCCCCGAGCGACGACCCCTTCTGGAGGTTGGGAGGCCGTCCCGACGAGTCGGAGGTGACCGCGGTGGCCAGGCTCCCCGAGGAGCCGGCGCTACGGGTCCTCATGGATGCCGTGGCCGAACGTCGGACCGCCACGTTCACCTACCACGGGGTCGAGCGCGTGGTCGAGCCCTACCACCTCGCCTTCCGGAACGGCCGCTGGCACCTGAAGGGCCACGACCGCACCAGGGGCGGCGAGCGACAGTTCCGGATCGACCGATTCGAGTCGGAGGTCGAACGGGGGGTGCCCGATGGATTCGACCGACCCGAGCGGGTTCCCGGCGTCGAGGAACGACCGGCCTGGCGCTATGGGGACGACGAGCCGGTCACGGCGCGTCTCGCCGTCGATGCAGCCCACGTGCCATGGGTGCTCAGCCACCTCGGCGATGCAGCGGTCGTCGAACAGCGCGAGGACGGTTCCGCCGTCTTCGAGGAAGAGGTCTGCAACCGGGAGGCCTTCCGGTCCTTCGTCCTGACGTTCCTCGAGGGAGCCGAGGTCCTCGGACCGCACGAGCTGCGGGACGACATCGTCACATGGCTGGAGGGCATGGCATGAACGGGCTCGGCGCCATCGACCGCCTCCGCCGCCTGTTGGCCATCATCCCCTGGGTCGCTGCCGCCGGGGGCATGCCCCTGGAGGAGGTCACCCGCCGCTTCGACTATCCGCGCGAGGACCTCCTCGAGGACATCTGGTACGTCGTCCAGATGATCGGCGTCGCCCCGTTCGGCCCCGGGGACATGATCGAGGCACGGGTCGAGGACGACTGGGTGTACATCGAGTACACGTCCTGGTTCGCACGTCCGATGACGTTGCGCCCCGAAGAGGTCCTGCGCCTCCTCGCCGCCGGACAGTCGGTCGCCGAGTTCACGAGCGGCGACGACCTCGGCCCCCTCGGCCGCGCTCTCACCAAGCTCTCGGCGATGGTCGAGCCCGAGGTGCGTGGCGCCATCGACGTACGCCTCGGTGTCGCCGACGACGGACTCCTTGCGGCGTTGCAGGCGGCGAGGGCCGACCGTCGGGTCGTGGAGATCGACTACTACTCCTACGCCCGGGACGAGGCGACAACCCGCCTCGTGGAACCCCACGGTCTCACTGCCGATGCCGGCCACTGGTACCTGTCGGCCCACTGTCGCATGGCCGACGGACCCCGGGTCTTCCGGCTCGACCGGATCAGCCGCTTCCGGGTCGGTGATGAGCGCTACCCCGAACCGGCATCTCCGGTTGCCGGGCCCGAGGGCTTCCTGGCCGAGGGCGACTACCCTGAGGTCGAGCTGCTGCTCGAGCCGAGCGTCCGTTGGGTGATCTCGCAGTATCCACATGCTGGCATCCAGGAGGCCGACGACGGCCGTCTTCGCATCCGACTCGCCGTCGCCTCGACGGCATGGCTCGAAAGGCTGCTCCTGCGCCTCGGCTCCGCTGCAGTCGTCGTCGAGGCCCCCGCAGGGCTGGGCGAGGACCTGCGGTCCTCTGCGGCGGCCCGCCTCCTCGCCCGCTACGCCGGATGACGAACTGCCGACCACGCATCCGGACCGGTGGGGGCTAGGTTCGCTGCCGTGCAGGACGACGGGGACACCTCCAGCGGGGGCGACGACTGGGCCGAACAGATCCTGCAGCGGGCGAGGGCGCGCAGTGCGGGCGACCCGCTTCCGGAGCCCGAACCGGAGCTCGAACCGGAGCCCGAAGAACCCGTTGCCGCCGACCCGTCCTCACCGGTCGAAGCGCTTCCACCGCTGCCTCCCCTGGAGACACCGGCGGTCACCCGCAGGCGTCCGCGGCTGGCGACCCTCGAGGACCCCGATCCGGACCAGGCGGAGGATCCCGCCGAGGAGTTCGTCCCGTTCGCCGAGGCCTACGAGCGTGCCGGAGAACCGGCAGGGGCAGCGATCTTCGGACCCGGGGACCCGCTTCCGCCACACCTCACGATCGAGCCGCCACCGCCGTCGGACACCGACATGGGGATTCCCGGCGATGTCGCCAACACGATGCGGAGCGTGCTCGAGTGGGTGGGCGTCATCCTCGGAGCCCTGGTCGTCGCCCTGCTCGTCAAGCAGTTCCTCTTCGCCGCCTACTACATCCCGTCTCCCTCCATGCAGCCGACCCTGACCGACGGCGACCGAATCGTCGTCAACAAGTTGAGCTACCGGCTCCACGAGGTCAACCGGGGCGACGTCGTGGTGTTCCGAAAGTCGAACCCGGAGCCCGACGGGATCAACGACCTGATCAAGCGGGTCATCGCCCTTCCCGGCGAGACCGTCGAGGTCGTCGACGGACGGGTCTACATCGAAGGGGGCCTGCTGCTCGAGCCCTACCTGGTCGCGAACGACAGCACGGGCGGCTTCCCCCTGCCGCCGGGGTGCATCGGCGCTGCCGGGTCCATCAACCGGTGCACGGTTCCGGACGGCCACGTCTTCGTGATGGGAGACAATCGCCGGAACTCCAGGGACAGTCGGGTGTTCGGACCCGTCCCCGAATCGAACATCGTGGGGCGGGCCTTCCTCAGGGTGTGGCCCCTCGGCGACCTG
>CAJXIS010000055.1 GCA_913054115.1 uncultured Acidimicrobiaceae bacterium
TCGACATCGACGCCAACGGCATCGTCCACGTGGCCGCCAAGGACCGGGCCACCAACAACAAGCAGTCGATGACCATCACCGGACAGTCGTCGCTCGACTCGGACGTCATCGACCAGATGGTGCGTGACGCCGAGGCCCATGCCGACGAGGACCGGATCCGCAAGGCAGAGGCCGAGACCCGCAACAACGGCGACAACCTCGTGTACCAGACCGAGAAGCTGCTCGTCGACCAGGGCGACAAGCTCACCGACGACGAGACCTCCGACGTCACCGAGAAGCTCGAGGCCCTCAAGAAGGCGCTCGGCGGCGAGGACACCGATGCGATCCACAGCGCCACCGAGGCGCTGCTGACCGCCAACCAGGAGTTCGGCCAGCGCCTCTACGACGCCGCCGCCCAGCAGGCAGGCGACGCCGGCTCGGGCGATCCCGGCATGGGTGGTCAGGACTTCGGCGGGGACGACGACGTCGTCGATGCCGAGATCGTCGACGAACAGTGAGCGACGCCGCTGCCAACGAGGCCAACGAGGCCGAGGGAGTCGTCGAGCCGGCGGAGGTGCCGACCGACGAGATTCCCGACGGGATTCCCGACGGGATTCCCGACGAACAGCTCCCCGAGCCGACCCCGCTCGAGATCGCCGAGGCCGCACGCCAGATGTACCTCGCCGACCTGCAACGGGTGAGTGCCGAGTTCGCCAACTTCCGCAAGCAGACCGACAAGCGCAACGCAGAGGTCGCCGGGCGCGCCCGCAGTGACGTGGTCGAGCGGCTGCTCCCGGTGCTCGACGCCTGCGACCTGGCCATCGGCCATGGTGCCGACGGTGCCGAGGCGATCCGGTCAGCGCTGGTCGCCGCCCTCGAGCCGGTCGGCCTCGAGGTCATCGACCCCCTCGATGCCCCCTTCGACCCGAATCGCCACGAGGCCGTCCTGCACGAGCCGACCGACGACGAGACCACCACCCAGGTCGTGACCGAGGTGCTGCGCCGCGGCTACGGCTGGCAGGGGCGCGTCCTGCGTCCGGCGATGGTCAAGGTCCGGGGCTGACCGGGCACCGGAGCCGACAGGGAACAGGCACGCCATGGCACCACAACGCGAGTGGTTCGAGAAGGACTACTACGCCACGCTCGGCGTCTCCAGGGAGGCCTCCGCCAAGGAGGTCACCAAGGCCTACCGGAAGCTGGCCCGCCGGCTGCATCCCGACGCCAACCCGGGCGATGCCGCTGCCGAGGCCCGCTTCAAGGAGGTCTCCGCCGCCTACGGCGTGATCGGCGATGACGACAAGCGCAGTGAGTACGACGAGGTCCGTGCCATGGGCCCGATGGGCGGCTTCGGCGGGCCCGGCGGGCAGGGCGGCATGGGCGGACCCGGCGGCATGGGCGGCGGCTTCGACCTGGGCGACCTGTTCGGCGGGCTCTTCGGCCAGGGAGGAGGCATGGGCGGACGCGGCGGCCAGGCTGCGCGCCGTGGCACCGACCTCGAGACCCGGCTGACGCTGTCGTTCGAGGAGGCCGTACAGGGGATCACCACCACGATCAACCTCGTCAGCGACGCCCCCTGTTCGACCTGTTCCGGGAGCGGCGCCCGTCCCGGCACCAGCCCGCGCACCTGCGATGCCTGCGGCGGGCAGGGCGTCCAGGCCGAGAACCAGGGGCCGTTCTCCTTCAGCCGGCCCTGCGGACAGTGTGGCGGACGCGGCCGAATGGTCGACGACCCGTGTGGCTCCTGCCGGGGAGCGGGCATCGAACAGCGGCCCCGAGGCATCAAGGTCCGCATCCCTGCCGGCGTCGAAGACGACCAGCGCATCCGGCTCAAGGGCCGCGGCGAGCCCGGCCGTGGTGGACCAGCCGGCGACCTCTATGTCGTCGTGGCCGTGGCGCCCCATGAGCTCTTCGAGCGGCGGGGTGCCGACCTCACCCTGACGGTCCCGATCACGTACCCGGAGGCGGTGCTCGGCGCCGAGGTGTCGGTCCCGACGCTCGACGACGGACCCGTGACCCTCAAGGTCCCAGCCGGCACGCGCAGCGGCCGGACCTTCCGGGTGAAGGGTCGGGGCGTGCGGACCCGACGCCGGAACGGCGACCTGCTCGTGACCGTCGAGGTGCATGTTCCCGAGGCGACCACGGACGGTGAGCGGTCGGCGGTCGAGGCGCTCGCCGAGGCGATGGGCGCTGCTGGTGGCGAGCTCCGCAACGGGCTGACAGGATGGCTGACAGGATGAGGCCGATGCGCAACCACCCCCGACCCGACCAGGCCGTCTACGTGATCTCGGTGGCAGCCGAGCTGGCCGGGATGCACCCCCAGACCCTGCGCATCTACGAACGCCGCGGACTCGTCGATCCGGCCCGCACCACCGGCGGCAACCGTCGGTACAGCGACGCTGACATCGCAATGCTCCAGCGCATCGCCGACCTCACGGCTGTGGGCCTCAACCTCGAAGGGGTCAAGCGGGTGCTCGCCCTCGAGTCCGAGGTGGCGCGGCTCGAGGCCGAGATCGAGGCGGCCCGCAGCGAGGGCACGCAGGCCGTGGCCGAGGTGCACAAGCAGTACCGGCGTGACCTGGTCCCGATCCGGCAGAGCGTCACGCTCTATCGCCGCGAGCGACGCACCTGAGGCGCACCGGGGCCGAGGAACCGGCCCCGATCCCGGGTTTGGCGACCCTGTGGAAAACCGGCGTGACCTGCGGTTTCGCGCCTCGCCCCAGGTCGGCCGGCGTGTTACAGGCGTGTTGCAATCCCCAGTGCCCCCCCGGTCGCTGTAGGGGTTTCCGGGGTTTTCCACAAGGGGTGTGGAAACTCCAGATGCTGAGCGTGAGCCGCGCAGCATCTGGTGACCGAGCGTGGTCGCCCGGCGACCGATCGACGGATTGTCGGCGGGTGCCCGACGAATGGCCGACAGGCAGGCGCATCCTGAATCACCCGCCATCGGGGCGACGGGTACCGATAGGCTCGGTCCGTAAGCGCCGGCAATCACGAGGAGAGGTGCCGTGCCCGCGACTGTCGTGGTCGGGACACAGTGGGGCGACGAGGGCAAGGGCAAGTTCACCGACCTCGTTGCCGGGGAGACCTCCATGGTCGTCCGCTACCAGGGAGGCCACAACGCCGGCCACACCCTCGTCGTCGACGGTGAGTCCTTCGCCCTGCAACTCGTCCCCAGTGGCGTCCTCTACGAGCACGTCACGCCGGTCATCGGCAACGGCGTCGTCGTCGACCCCCGGGTCCTCCTCGCCGAGATGGACATGCTCGAGTCGCGTGGAGTCTCCACCGGTCGCCTGCGGGTCAGCGGCAACGCCCACCTGATCCTCCCGTACCACCAGGAACTCGACGCCCTCCACGAACGACACCTGGGCAAGAACAAGATCGGCACCACGAAGCGTGGCATCGGCCCGGCCTACGCCGACCGCTCCATGCGGGTCGGACTGCGGGTCCAGGACCTCCTCGACGAGAAGATCTTCCGCACCAAGCTCACCGCCGCCCTCGCGCACCACAACCGGGTGCTCACGAGGGTGTTCAACCGGCTGCCGATCGACGGCGACGCCATCGCCGACGAGTACCTCGGCACCTGCGCCCCCCGCATGGCACCGCTCATCGCCGACACCGTGTCGCTCATCCACGAGCAGCTCGAGGCCGGCAACCATGTGCTGCTCGAAGGAGCCCAGGCCACGTTCCTGGACCTCGACCACGGCACGTACCCGTTCGTCACCTCGTCCAACCCGGTGGCCGGCGGCGCCTGCACCGGTGCCGGCGTCGGCCCCCTCCACATCGACCGGGTCATCGGGATCGCCAAGGCCTACGTCACGCGCGTCGGCGCCGGTCCCTTCCCGACCGAGCTGTTCGACGAGGTCGGCGACTACCTGGTCGAGGTCGGCCACGAGTACGGCACCAACACCGGCCGTCGCCGTCGTCCCGGCTGGTTCGACGCCGTCATGCTCCGCTACGCCGCACGCGTCAACTCGCTGTCCGAACTGGCCATCACCAAACTCGACATTCTCGACGGGCTCGACACCATCAAGGTGTGCGTCGCCTACGAGGCCGACGGCGTCCGCCACGAGCAACTGCCCTATCACCAGACGGTGCTCCACCACGCCGAACCCGTCTACATCGAGATGCCCGGCTGGAAGCAGGACCTCTCCGAAGTCCGGTCGAGGTCGGATCTGCCCGCAGAGGCCGAGGCCTACCTTGCCTTCATCGAAGAGCAGGTCGGGGTGCACATCGGCCTGGTCGGCGTCGGACCTGGTCGCGACCAGGTCATCCGGTTCGGCGATCAGGGCTGACCGGGCCGGGTCGTGCGGGTCTGCGTCGTTGGTTCGGGCGGACGCGAGCATGCCCTCGCCCATGTCCTCGGCCGTGACGCCGAGGTCGTCGTCACTCCGGGGAACCCCGGAATCCCCGGCTCGGTCGCCACACCTCCCGAGCAGCTCGACGCCGACCTGTTCGTGGTCGGCCCCGAGGCGCCCCTGGTCGACGGGCTCGCCGACCGCCTGCGGGCTGCGGGCAGGCTCGTCTTCGGGCCTGGTGCGGACGGTGCCCGCCTCGAAGGCTCCAAGGCCTGGATGAAAGACGTGCTCGTCGAGGCCGGTGTCGCCACGGCACAGCACGGTGCCTTCACCGACGAGGCCGCCGCCCTCGCCTTCCTCGACACGATGTCCGACCTCTTCGTCGTCAAGACCGACGGCCTGGCCGCCGGCAAGGGCGTGCTCGTCACCGGGGACCGGGCAGAGGCGGCCGATGCCGTGCGCTCCTACCTCTCGGGCGACGCATTCGGCGATGCCGGACGGACGGTGGTGATCGAAGAGGGCCTCAGCGGCTCCGAACTCTCGCTGCTGGCGATCTGCGACGGCAGCGGCGCCGTGCCCCTCGCCCCCGCCCAGGACTTCAAGCGGATCGGCGACGGCGACGCGGGCCCCAACACCGGTGGCATGGGCGCCTATTCGCCGGTGCCCGTGGCCACGGACGCGATCATCGACTCGCTCATGGACGCTGCCGTCGGACCCACGCTCGCAGCACTGCGCCGCCATGGCATCGACTACCGGGGCGTCCTCTACTGCGGGCTCATGTTCACGCCGACCGGTCCGAAGGTGCTCGAGTACAACGTTCGCTTCGGGGACCCCGAGGCCCAGGTCGTGCTGCCCCGGATGACGAGCAGCCTCACCGATCTGCTGGCCGCCGCCGCCGGTGGTTCGCTCGGTGCTGCTCCGGCCTTCGACGAGGGCGCCGCCGTCACGGTCGTCTGCGCCACCGACGGCTATCCGGCGTCGCCACGGACGGGCGATCCGATCCACGGGCTCGAGGAGGCCGACTCCCTCGACGACGTCACCGTGTTCTGTGCCGGAGTCGGTGGATCCGACGGTCGGCTCACGACCGCAGGAGGCCGCGTGCTGGCCATCACCGGCCGGGGCCCCACCATCGCCGCTGCCCGCGACCGGGCCTACGCCGGAGCCGACGCGATCTCCTGGCCCGGCATCCAGCGTCGAACCGACATCGCCGCCGCCCCCACGCCCGCCCCCAAACCCGATCACTCCACTGCCGCAGCGTCCGCCGCGGCAGACTGACCGAACCACCCACCGGAGGAGAAGCAAGATGACCGAGTCCCCGAACAGGCGGGTCGCGATCCTCATGGGCTCGCCCAACGACGCCGACAAGATGGCGCCGGCGGCGGCCACCCTCGAGCGCTACGGCATCGAGGCCGACGTGCGGGTGATGTCGGCGCACCGCAGCCCCGCCGAGGTGGCCGAGTTCACCAGCTCGGCCCGAGACAACGGCTACACCGCCATCATCTGCGGCGCCGGCATGGCCGCCCACCTGGCTGGCGCAGTCGCCGCCCACACCACGCTGCCGGTTATCGGCGTGCCCCTCTCGGGCGGCGCCATCAACGGCTGGGACGCACTCCTCGCCACCGTGCAGATGCCCAGGGGTATCCCCGTCGCCACCGTCGCCGTCGACGGTGCCATGAACGCCGCCCTGCTGGCCGTCCAGATGCTGGCCGTCGACGACCCGTCGCTGGCCGCCGAGCTCGAGGTCCACCGCGAGGAGATGCGCCCCCGCTAGTCGGGGAGCCCGCCGACCCGTGGAGAACGTCCTCGCCTCCCGCTACGCCAGCCGGCCCATGGTCGACCTCTGGTCGGCCGAGGGCAAGGTCGTGCTCGAACGCGAGCTCTGGGTGGCGGTCCTCGAAGCCCAGCAGGACCTCGGCATCGACGTCCCCGACGGCGTCGTCGCCGACCATCGGGCCGTGATCGACCAGGTCGACCTCGAGTCGATCCGGCGGCGGGAGGAGGTCACCCGTCACGACGTGAAGGCCCGCATCGAGGAGTTCTGCGCCCTCGCCGGCCATGAGCACATCCACAAGGGCATGACGTCGCGCGACCTCACCGAGAACGTCGAGCAGCTGCAGGTCCGGCGCGGCCTCGAGCTGGTCCTCGACCGGGTCGTCGCCACCCTCGCCCGACTGGGGCGCCTCGCTGCCGAGCACACCGACCTGGTGATGGCGGGACGCAGCCACAACGTCGCCGCCCAGGCCACGACGCTCGGCAAGCGCTTCGCCACCGCCGCCGAGGAACTCCTCGTGGCCCACCGTCGCCTGAGCGACCTGCTCGACGCCTATCCGTTGCGCGGCCTCAAGGGACCGGTGGGCACGCAGCAGGACCTGCTCGACCTGTTCGACGGCGACGCCGGGCTGGTCGCCGAGCTCGAGCACCGGGTCGCCGCGCACCTCGGTTTTGCCAACGTCATGGATTCGGTCGGGCAGGTCTACCCGCGGTCGCTCGACTTCGACGTGGTGTCGGCGCTCGTCCAGGCCACCGGAGGCCCGGCAAACCTGGCTCGCACGATCCGCCTCATGGCCGGCCACGAGCTCGCCACCGAGGGCTTCAGGCCCGGCCAGGTCGGTTCGTCGGCCATGCCCCACAAGATGAACGCACGATCCTGCGAACGGGTCAACGGACTCGCCGTCGTCCTGCGTGGCCACCTCGCCATGGTCGGCGGCCTCGTCGGCGACCAGTGGAACGAGGGCGATGTGAGCTGTTCGGTGGTGCGCCGGGTTGCGCTTCCCGACGCCTTCCTCGCCGCCGACGGCCTCTTCCAGACCTTCCTCACGGTGCTCGACGACTTCGGCGCCTACCCGGCCGTAGTCGAGCGCGAGCTCCGGCAGTACCTGCCGTTCCTTGCCACCACCCGGGTCCTCGTGGCGTCGGTGCGCGCCGGCATGGGCCGTGAGGCCGCCCACGAGGTGATCCTCGAGCATGCCGTCGCCGCCGCCCTCGCCCGCCGCGAGGAGGGCGTCGTCGAGACCGACCTGTTCGACCGCCTCGCCGCCGACGACCGGCTGCCCCTCGACCGGGCCGCCCTCGACGAGCTCCTGGCCGACCCGGGCGTCTTCGTCGGAACGGCCGGCAGCCAGGTCCAGGCCGTCATCGAGCGCATCGGCGTGGTGGTGGCCGCCCGCTCCGCCGCAGCGGCCTACGATCCCGAACCCATCCTCTGACCCACCCGCTGGAGCTCGTGTTGCCCTCCGCCATCGACCTGCCGTACGTCCACTCGGGCAAGGTCCGCGACATCTACGACGCCGGCGAAGACCGGCTCCTCATGGTCACCTCCGACCGCATCTCCGCCTTCGACGTGGTGATGGACGAGCCCATCCCGCACAAGGGGCGGGTCCTCACCGCCATGTCGGCGTTCTGGTTCGAACTGTTGGCTGATGTGGTCCCGGGGCACCTTCTCTCCACCGATCCGGCCGACGCACCGGGCACGACCGGGGTCGCCGACCTTGCCGGTCGCACGATGCTGTGCCGTCGGGCCGAGATGCTGCCGATCGAGTGCATCGTGCGCGGCTACATCACCGGCTCGGCCTGGAAGGAGTACCGGACCCACGGCACCATGCACGGCTCGGTGCTCCCCGAGGGGCTCCTCGAGGCCGACCGCCTGCCCGAGCCCGTGTTCACCCCGTCGACGAAGGCCGACGAGGGGCACGACATCAACATCTCGTTCGAGGAGGCCGTAGAACTGATCGGCGCCGACCTCGCCGAGCAGGCACGTGCCGTGTCGCTCGAGTGCTACCGGCGAGGCGCCGACTGGGCGGCCGAGCGGGGGATCATCATCGCCGACACGAAGTTCGAGCTGGGGCTCGTCGATGGCCGACTGGTCCTGGCCGACGAGGTGCTCACCCCCGACTCGTCGCGATTCTGGCCGGCCGATCGGTGGTCGCCGGGCGCCACGCCGCCGTCGTTCGACAAACAACCCGTGCGCGACTTCCTCGACGGCCTCGACTGGGACAAGCAGCCACCGCCCCCGGCGCTGCCCGACGACGTCGTCGCCGCCACCTCACAGCGCTACATCGAGGCGTACGAACGCATCACCGGCCGGTCCTTCTCGGACTGGCCCGGCACACAAGGAGCCTGACCCATGCAGTTCTCGGTACTCGTCGACATCCGCCTGCGCGGCGGGATCTCCGACCCGGCCGGTGCCACCATCGAGCGTGTGTTGCCGGTGCTCGGCTACGAGGGGATCGCCGATGTCACCGTCGGCAAGACCATCCGGTTCACGATCGACGCCGTCGATGCCGAGGCTGCGCAGGCTGCGGCAGCCGAACTGACCGAGTCGTTCCTCACCAACCCGGTCATCGAGGACGCCGATCTGACCATCGAGACGGTGTCTCCCGGGGCCGGCACGTGAGCGTCGTCGTCGGGGTGGTCGTCTTCCCGGGGACCAACTGCGAGATGGATGCGGTCGAGGCCGTCGATGGCCTGGGCGGCACCGGTCGCCTCCTCTGGCACGGCGACGACGACCTGTCGGGCGTCGATGCGGTCATCGTGCCTGGCGGGTTCGCCCACGGCGACTACCTGCGGCCGGGCGCCATCGCCCGCTTCTCGCCGGCCATGGAGGCGGTCACCCGCTTCGCTGCCGACGGCGGACCGGTGGTCGGGATCTGCAACGGCTTCCAGGTCCTCACCGAGGCAGGCCTGCTTCCGGGGGCACTGCAGAAAAACAGTGGCCTCAAGTTCCTGTGTCGACCGACGACGGTGCGGGTGGAATCATCCAATTCGGCGCTCACGGTCTCGGCCATGGTCGGTGCAGAACTGTCGATTCCGATCAACCATTTCGAAGGCAACTACACGTGCGATGCACGCACCTTGCAGCAACTTCGTGATGAGGACCGCATTGTTCTGCGCTATGTCGGGAACCCGAACGGTTCGATCGACGACATCGCCGGGGTCTGCAATGAGGCCCGCAACGTGGTCGGCCTCATGCCACACCCCGAGCGGGCGTGCAACGAACTGTTGGGCAGCACCGATGGGGCGGTGCTGATCCGTTCCCTTCTGGCGGCGGCAGCCTGAGGGCGGCCGTCGATTGTGTCAGGCCGAGCGGCGGATGCCTGCGGCCCTGAGCACGGGGGAGGGCACGCCCACCTCACGCCAGGCGCCGTAGGAGATCCCGCGCTTGCCACCGTATGAGGCAGCATGTTTGGCGAAGTTGGCCTCGAGGTCTCCCATGTCGACGGAGTCGGCGTTTTCGAGGCGGTCCAGTTCGGTCTCGAGGTCGATGCGCTGCTGGACGAGGGCCAGGCGCTTCGTGGCCGAAGCCCCGTCCATCGCAGC
>CAJXIS010000056.1 GCA_913054115.1 uncultured Acidimicrobiaceae bacterium
CGAGAGCGTGATGCCCCGGGTGAGCACGACCCGGTCGGACACCACCGTCCGGGCGAGTGCGGCGTCCAGGTCCGGCGAGAAGTCGCTGACGGTCCCGGCGGCAGGCGCCGGTGCCGGAGCGGACTCGACCGCATGGTGGGCCACGGAGACGATCCTGCATCCGGCAGCGAGCGTGGCGTCCTCCAGCAGGGAACCCCCCCACTGGACCCTGGTCATCGACCAGACGTCACCCGAGGGATCGACCTCACGACAGTTGGCGACGAAGGGTTCGTCCAGTCGTGCCGCCACGTTGGCGAGGACCTCGTTGCCGCGCTCGGTGCCGCAGGCGGTGACGATCGACGCTCCGGTCGAGCCGGCCAGTTGGACAAGGGTCTCGCCCCACGCCTCTGGCCCGAAGTCGGTGAGGATGTCGTGGGTTGCGATGTGGACGACGTCGGCGCCGTAGGCGGCCAGTCGGGCGGCGGCGGCACCCGCATCGTTGCCAATGACCACGGCCTCGCAGGAGACACCGGCGCGGGCCGCGAGGTCGCGGCCGAAGGTCAGCGCCTCGAGGGAGGCGTCGGCGAGCGTGCCGCGGTCGTGGTCGCAGAGCACGAGCATCGTCATGCCGAGAGACCGGGGTTTGAACGGCTGCGGCTGCTCATGCCAGCACCCCCAGCTCCTCGAGCACGTCGACCACGGCGGCGGCTGCCTCCGGGCCCTCGCCGAGGATGATGGTCTCGCTGATCTGTTCGACCGGTCGGTGGAGGCGCACCCGTTCCTGACCGCCGACGTCCGCCAACTGCCCGGCGGTCGCCACCTCGGCCTTTTTCGAGGCGAGTCGCCCCTTCATGGTCGGGTAGCGGGGCAGGTTGATGCCCTCCTTGACGCCCAGCACCGCCGGCGTCGGAACCTCGTAGACCTCGAAGCCACCGTCGATCTCGCGTCGGGCGGTCACCGACCCGTCGGCGATGTCGATGCCCTTGATGCCGTTGACGACAGGCCGGCCCAGTGCGTAGGCCACGCGGACGCCGACCTGGAAGCCGCCGGCGTCTGCAGACTCGTTGCCGAAGAGCAACAGGTCGAAGGCACCATCGTCGGCCTCGATCCCGCTGATGGTGGCCGTGAGCGCTGCTGCGGTCCGTTGCGGGTCCCAGTCGGTCTCCTCGATCGGCACGAGGACCAGCTTGTGGGCGCCGACGCTGGCGGCGTAGCGCAGCTGCTCCTCGGCCTCGACGGGCCCGAGGGTCAGCACGGTGACCTCACCTCCGTGTGCCTCGGTGATCCGGACGGCCTCCTCCACGGCGCACTCCTCGTGGGGGCTCGTGGTGAATCCGAGGTGGGCGGTATCGACGGCCTGGCCGTCGGCGGCGATGTTGATCTTGGCGCCCGGAGCTGGCACCCGCTTCACGCAGACGAGGATTCTCATGTGGGGTTTCCCTGGTGTGGATTCACGGGGAGCCGACCGGGGTCAGCCCTTCAACCGCGAGTCGTCCGGATCGAACACGGCACCGGTCGAGGCGACCTTCACCGGATAGAGCTCGTTCATGTACATCACCTGGAGGTCCGTGCCGGGGGTGGCCAGCTCGGTGGGCAGATGGGTCATGAGCAGGAACCTGTCGACCGAGGGTCCCGGGCCGGCCGACGTGACCCGGCTGATGCGCCCGTGCGAGTCGACGATCCTGTCGCCGTCGGGGGTCAGGATCGGCTCGTTGCCTCCCTGCATGTAACGCAGGCGGCCCTGTCCGTCGGCGTGGTCCTCGACGGTGAGGGTGCAGACGGCGATCTCGGGCTCGCCCCTCCCGCGGGCGGCCAGGTAGGCCTCTTTGCCGATGAAGTCGGCGGCCTTGACCTTCGGTCGGGCGAGGCCCACCTCGAGCGGGTTGTACTCGCTCTCGAGCTCGGCGCCCATGAGTCGGTAGCCCTTCTCGAGTCGGCCCGACGAGCCGTAGACGCCACCGCCCGTGGGACGGATGCCGAGGTCGGCGCCGGCGAGCATGAGGCTGTCCCACAGTGCGGGGCCGTTCTCCCAGTCGGTGTAGATCTCCCAGCCGGTGTCGCCGACGTAGGAGATCCGGAACAACGAGACGGGCACCGTCGTGCCGCCGCAGTTCAGGTCGACGTCGATGATCGAGCCGTAGGGCGAGCCGTCCTGGCCGAGGTCGTGGTCGGTCATCTGGGAGAGCACGTCCGGGGCGTTGGGTCCCCAGAGGCCAAGTGTCGTGAGGTCCCTGGTGATGTCGCGGAACGACACCGACCCGTCGGTGGGAAGACGGCGTCGAACCCAGAACGAGTCGCGACCGCCGTCGAAGACGCCGGTGACGATGCGCACCCTGTCCTCGGCCATGCGCATCATCGTCAGGTCGGAGTGGAAGCCGCCGTCGTCGTTCAGCCACGGGGTGTAGATCGACCGGCCCACCGGTACGTCGACCTTGTTCACGGCGAGGTAGTCGGCGTATTCGACGGCGCCGGGGCCCTCGAGTTCGTAGATCTGGAACGAGCTCAGGTCGACGACGCCGCAGTTCTCACGCAGGTTGAGGTGTTCGCCGATCGTGATGGGGCTCCACCAACGGTTGTCCCACTCGACCGCACGCTCCTCGAGGCCGTAACGGTCGACCAGGTCGGCGTTGGACCCGAACCACTGCGGTCGCTCCCACGATCGGGCCTGGAAGAACATGGCACCCAGTTCCTCCTGGCGGGAGAAGTAGGGGCCCACCTCGAGGTTGCGTCGCCCCTCCCACTGCTCCTGGGGGTGGACGATGCCGTAGACCTTGTTGAAGCTCTCCTCGGCGCGCGACCAGATGTGATCCTCGGTGCACTCGGAGGGATAGAAGCGGGCGATGTCCGCACCATGGACGTCGATGACCCGTGGATACCCGTAGGTCATCCACTCGGCGACGACCTGGGCCATGCCCGGCCCCTCCTTGACCCAGACGGCGGCGGCCGACCACAGGTTGCGGACCTCGACCGTCTCGCCCAGGCAGGGCATGCCGTCGGGCGTCAGCGAGAGCAGGCCGTTGATGGCGTACTTGATCTCGGCGTCGCCGAGCATGTCCATCAACTCGATGGCGGTCTCCATCTGCTCATCGAAGTCGTCCGGCGTGAAGGGCATCTCGGTGGGCGAGAGTGCCGCCTCCTCGTTCGAGGGGATCTCGTCCGGGTGGTGGAGGATCGGTCGGTGGCCGTAGGAGCCGACCTCCATCGAGCCGGCCGACTGGCGCTCGTAACAGAAGGTGTCCATGTCCCGGACGATCGGGTAGCCGATCTCGTTGTTGGTCTCGGCGAGGATGTCCATCGGGCCGACGTCGGCCATCTGGTGGACGGTGGGCACGAGGGGGATCGTGGCCCCGGCCATGTTGGCGATGCGGTTCGACCAGACCCCGCAGGCGATGACGACGTACTCGGCTTCGATGGTGCCCTTGTCGGTGACGACGCCCGTGACGGTCCTGTCGCCGGGGTTGGGGCCGTCTTCGGTGAGGATGTCGAGCACCTCGGTGCTGGCGAACACCTGGCAACCGACCTTCTCGATGGCCTCCTTGCGCATGGTGGTGCCGGTCTCGAGCGAGTCGACGACCGAGACGGTCGGGCAGTAGAAGCCGCCCAGGATCACGTCCTCGTTGATGAAGGGGACGAGTTCCTTGACGCCCGCCGGAGTGAGCAGATGGGCCTCGATCCCCCACGCCTTGGCCGAGGTCATGCGCCGGTCGAGCTCGCGCATGCGCTCCTCGGTGCGTGCCACCTCGATGCCACCGGAGTCGACCGAGAGATCCATGTCCCGGAACTGGTCGGCGCTCTGCTCGCCGAGCAGGGCCATCTCCTTGTTGTGGTCGACGGGGAAGATGAAGTTGGAGGCGTGCCCGGTGGATCCACCAGGGTTCGGCAGCGGGCCCTTGTCGATCAGCACCAGGTCGGTCCAGCCCAGGCGGGCGAGGTGGCCGACGAGGCAGTTGCCGACAATGCCGGCACCGATCACGACGACGTTGGCGCGTTCGGGGAAGTCGCTCATTGACGTACTCCATTTCGCAACTGCGGTCGACCCGACGGCCGACTCGGATGAAGGTGGAGGAAACGGCGCAACCGTAGATGACGGTCGGGCGCCGCGCACGCGGGAGGCTATCCATCATTCGGGAAAGGAAACCGCATCGCGGGAACTCTCTGGGTGATCGGTGCGGAGGCGCTCCCGGAAAGACGCGCCAGCGACGCGCCCACCGTGATCAGGTACGAAACGTGGTGCGCAGGGATTCGAGGCCCCCGTCCACGGCGATGACCTGACCGTTCACGTAGCGAGCGGCCGGAGACGCCAGGAACACCGCCATCGCCGCGATGTCTCGGCCCTCCACGAACGTCCGCATCGAGACCTGGTCCGCGTATTTCCTGCGGATCTCCTGCGCCTCGACACCGGTCTCTGCTGCCTCGGCGGCGATCACGCGGTCCATCCGGTCGCCGCCCACCGACCCGGGGCACAGGGTGTTGGTCCGGATCCCGAACTCGCCGAGTTCCATCGCCAGCGTCGCCCCCAGGCCAACCACCGCCCACTTGGACGCTGCGTAGGGCGCACGCAGCGGAAAGCCCACCACCCCCGCCGTCGACGACGTGTTGAGGATCACCCCGCCGCCCGCCTCCTTCATCAGGGGCACCGCCCGCCGGCAGCACAGGAACATGGACCGCACGTTCACGGCCATGGTCTCGTCCCAGCCTTCGACACCGAGCTCCTCGACCGGACCCGTGGGTCCGGCGATGCCGACGTTGTTGCAGAGCACATCGACCGACCCGAGCGACGCCACGACGTCGTCGAAGAGGCGGTCGACGTCCGCCGGCTCGGAGACATCGCCACCCGTGAAGCCGACACCGTCCGGCAGATCGCCCCCATGGCCGGGGAGGTCGGCGACGTGCACCCTGGCGCCGGCATCGAGGAATGCATCGACCATGGCGCGCCCGATGCCGGACGCCCCTGCCGTGACCACGACGCGTTGCCCGGCCTGTTGCCCGACCTGCTCCCCGGCCTGCTGCAGGGCCTGTTGCCCGACCTGCGTTCGATCCACGGGAGCGGAACCTACTTTCCCCGAGCCGTGCCCGGAGTCAACCCGTCACGATCAGGCCGACGGCGGCGATGGTTCCACCGAGGCCGACCGCCTGCCACCAGAAGAGCCGCTCGCCCCGGAAGAGGATCCCGCAGGCCACGGTCACCGCCGCGTACTGGGTGCCCGTCACCGCGATCGGCGCCAGGTCACCGTGCTGCACGCCGTAGACGAAGGACAGGGCACCCACACCGGCAAAGGTGGCGCCGATGGCCGCCGGCGTGAACGCCGAGCGAACGGGAAAGATCGGCTCCCGCACAACGAGACAGGCCCCCGCCACGAAGCCGAAGGCCACCACCCGTTGGACCACGACCGGCCAGAAGCCACTCTCGACGCTGAGGTGGTCGAGGACGATGAACAGCAGGCCGTAGCCGATGCCGGCGCCGACGCTGTACAGGAGCCCACGACGGAGATCCCCGATGAAGTGCGGTGCATAGGAGATCGCCAGTACCGAGAGCACCCCGACGACGATCCCCGCCACGAGCCGCGGCCCCGGTACGCCACCGGTCGCGAAGTCCACCGCCACGGGGAGGACGACGGCGATCACCGCCGCCGGAGGCCCGACGACCCCAGCCGAGGCCGAGGCGTAGCCGAGGTAGAGGCAGAACAGGGAGACCACGGCGAGGACCCCGGTGAGGGCACCGAGCAGCATGTCGCCCGACCGCCATTCGCTCCCCAGCAGGATCGCCCCGACGACCGAGACCGGTGTGGAGACGAGGAAAACCACGGCGAGGGTCTGACGGAGGCCTCCTCGTTCGGCTGCCCCTCGCGACAGATGGTCGCCGACGCCGATGCCGAGCGATGCGACGATGCCGTAGCCGGCGGACACGGCTCAGGCGACCTGCTGCTCGAACCGTCGCCGCAACCCGCTCAGGCCAGGTGGCCGAGCGACTCCGACACCGCGACGGCTGCAGCGGAGACCCTGCCTGCGATGATGTCGCGCAGCGGCTCCTGGGGGAACCGGTAGCTCGGCCCGTGGCTGTGCAGGGCACCGATCACGGCACCCGTGCTGTTGAACAGCGGAGCCGCCACCGAGTTGATGCCCTCGGAAAACTCCTCCAAGGCCCAGACGAACCCGTCGGATCGAATCTGTGCCAGGCGCTCCCGCAGCCTTTCGGGATCGACCATCGAGTTGGGTGTGTAGCGATCGAGGGGTCGGGCGAGGAACCGGTCGACGGCCGCCTCCGGCCAGTGGGCCAGGATCGCCAGGCCCGAGGGCACCACGTGCATCGGGAGGCTGGTACCGGTCCAGTCACGGACCTGGACCGGGTTCGCGCAGTCGATCTGCCCGACGTAGTGGACCTCGTAGCCGGCGGGAATGGCCAGACCCACCGCCTCGGCGACCATGTCGACCAGCTCGCGCATGTGCGACTGCGCCACGGCCAACAGGCTCTGGGTCGGATCAACGCTCGTTGCCATCGTGACGATCGACGGACCGATGCGGTAGCCGGTGCCGTCGGGATCCCGCTCCACGGCACCGCACCCCTCGAGCGTGGCGAGCAGCCGGGCGACCGTGCTGGTCGGCAGATCGACCTTGCGGGCGAGTTCGCTGATGCCGCCGGGTTGGCGCGCCAGCGCCGCGAGGAGTCCGAACGCCCGGTCGATGCTCTGGACGGTTGCCATCGTGCGCTCCGATCGGAGAGAATAATGAGTCACCCGGGTTGGTGGTTCGCGGTTTCCCCGTGCGTTAGAATCTCACGATACAGGCCTTTCCCACATCTCGGGAAAGTCTTCGCCGATCTCCACTCGGTGGAGCCATCCCGGTCTGTGGGGAGCCACTACGTTGTTCCGGTCAACGGTGACCGGAACCCCGATCAGCAATGGAGCGTGTGACGATGGCTGATGAACTACCCGAAGAGGAGATCATCCTGGCCGACCTGTCCGACGAGGACCTGGCGGCACAGATGCACGACGACCTCTACGACGGTCTTGCCGACGAGATCGTCGAAGGGACCGACATCCTGCTCGAACGGGGATGGGACCCCTCCCGCGTCCTCAATGAGGCCCTGGTCGCCGGCATGCGGATCGTCGGCATCGACTTCCGGGACGGCATCCTCTTCGTCCCCGAGGTGCTGCTCGCAGCCAACGCCATGAAGGCCGGCATGGCCATCCTCCGCCCGCTCCTCGCCGAGACCGGCGCCCAGCCGATCGGCAAGGTCGTCATCGGCACCGTCAAGGGCGACATCCACGACATCGGCAAGAACCTGGTCGGCATGATGCTCGAGGGCGCCGGCTTCGAGGTCTTCGACCTCGGCATCAACACGGACGTCGAGCAGTTCCTCGCCGCCCTCGATGAACACAAGCCCGACCTGCTCGGCATGTCGGCCCTGCTCACCACGACCATGCCGTACATGAAGGTCGTCATCGACACGCTCATCGAGAAGAGCCTCCGCGAGGAGTACATGATCATCGTCGGCGGCGCCCCGCTGAACGAGGAGTTCAGCGAAGCCATCGGCGCCGATGCCTACTGCCGTGACGCCGCCGTCGCCGCGGAGACCGCCGGGCGCCTCATCGCCGAGCGCCGCGCCGCGGCGTAACCCTCATGCCCAGCCGTATCGACGCCCAACCGGCGCCCGAACGGCGGGTCCTCGTCGTCGCCTGCGGAGCCCTCGCCCGGGAGCTCCTCGAGGTCGTACGGGCCAACGGCCTGCACGGAATCGACGTCGAGTGCCTGCCAGCCTCCTACCACAACACCCCCGACCTCATCCCCGATGCCGTCGCCGAACGGGTTCGTGCGGCCAAGGGTCGCTACGACGAGGTCTTCGTCGGCTACGCCGACTGTGGCACCGGTGGCCGGCTGGACGCCGTCTGCGAGGAACTCGGAGTCGAACGCCTGCCGGGCGCCCACTGCTACCAGTTCTTCACCGGCAACACGGCCTTCACCGAACTCCAGGACGCCGAGATCGGGACCTTCTACCTCACCGACTACCTGGTCCGGTACTTCGATCGACTCGTGATCGGGTACCTCGGACTCGACCGCCACCCCCAACTCCGCGACGACTACTTCGGCAACTACACACGGCTCGTCTACCTGTCGCAGGTCGAGGACCCCGATCTCGTCGACCGCGCCCGGGCCGCCGCCGACCGGCTCGGCCTCCGCTTCGAGCACCGCCACACGGGCTACGGCGAACTGGCCACCGGTATCGTCGAACTGACCACACACCGTTCCGTCCCCGACCGCACAGTCCCCGACTTCGATCTGATCGCCTGAGCCATGGCCGCCCGACTCGTCACCATCTACTGGCGCGACATTCCCGCCCAGGTCACCGCCCAGCAGGGCAGGACCCGGGAGAAGGCACTGCTCGACGCCCGCTTCCAACATGCCATCGACCGCGCCGCCATGGTCGCCGGCTGCTCCGACTCGAACACCTACATCGCCGAGTGGCGCCGCGAGACGCGGCCCTGCGACGACGACCTTGCCTCGTCGGTCGCCGGCGAAGCAGCGCGCATCGACGCCGAGTACTCGGGCGACCGGCTCGAACGGCTGGTCCGTGCCGGCGGCATCGACCAGGCCGACTGACACCCACGCACGCCCACTCACGCTTCACATTCCCCCGCAACTCCAGGAGAACCCGCAATGACCGACACCGTGCTCAGCTCCGCCACCAGGGAGGTGGTGATCGGCTTCGGGCGACCATTCGTGATGATCGGCGAACGCATCAACCCGACCGGCCGCAAGTTGCTCTCCGAGGAGATGAAGGCCGGCGACTTCAGCCGCGTCGAGGCGGACGCCCTCGCCCAGGTCGAGGCCGGCGCCCAGATGCTCGACATCAACGCAGGGATCCCGCTGGCCGACGAGCCGGCGATGCTCGCCAAGGCCATCAGGCTCGTGCAGTCCGTCACCGACGTGCCGCTCTCGATCGACTCGTCGATCATCGAGGCGCTGGAGGCAGGCCTCGCCGTCTACGAGGGCAAGCCCCTCGTCAACTCCGTCACGGGCGAGGACGAGGTGATGGAGCGGGTTCTCCCCCTGATCGCCAAGCACGGTGCGGCGGTTGTCGCGATCTCGAACGACGACACCGGGATCTCGGAGGATCCCGACGTCCGGTTCGGAGTCGCTAAGCGCATCGTCGAGCGCGCCGCCGACCACGGCATTCCCGCATGCGACGTCGTCGTCGATCCCCTGGTGATGCCCATCGGCGCCATGGGCAGCGCCGGACAGCAGGTGTTCGCCCTCGTGCGACGACTGCGCGAGGAACTCGGCGTCAACACCACGTGCGGCGCCTCGAACGTCAGCTTCGGCCTCCCCAACCGGCACCACATCACCGGCACGTTCCTCGCCATGGCGATCGGCGCCGGCATGACCTCGGCGATCACCAACCCGCTGCATCAGCCGGAGATGGAGTCGGTCAAGGGGGCCAATGTGGTGATGGCCCATGATTCGAGCTGCAAGGCCTGGATCAAGGCCTGCAAGGGCTGGGACCTGAGAAAG
>CAJXIS010000057.1 GCA_913054115.1 uncultured Acidimicrobiaceae bacterium
AGATGAGGCCGGCTTCGATGCGGAGGATGTCGAGTGCCTCGAGGCCCATGGGGAGCATGCCTCTGGGGCTGCCCGCCTCGAAGACGGCGTCCCAGACCGCAGGGGCATCATCGGGGTGGCAGAACACCTCGAAGCCCAACTCGCCCGTGTAGCCGGTGCGGGACACCACCAGGGGAATGCCCTGGTCGTCGCCGATGCGGGCCACGGTGATGCGGAACCAGCCCAACTCGTCGATGGTCGGCTGATCGGGTCGTGTCCAGATGATCTCGCTGAGGATCTCCCGGCTGAGCGGGCCCTGCACCTGGATGTTGTGGAGCTGGTCGGTCGAGTTGCGGACGAAGGCGTGGAGGCCCCGTTCCTCGGCCTGGCGCCGCAGCCACAGCCCGCCCGTGTCGCAACCGCCGATCCAACGGAAGTTGTCCTGGCCGAGGCGGTACACGGTGCCGTCGTCGATCATGCCGCCGGTGTCGTAGCACATGGCCGTGTAGACGACCTGTCCGACCGCCAACTTGCGGATGTTGCGGGTGACGCAGGTCTGGAGCAGCAGTTCGGCGTCGGGGCCCACCACCTCGTACTTGCGCAGCGGGGAGAGGTCGATGACGGCCACCTTCTCCCGGCAGGCCCAGTACTCGTCGAGGGCCCCGTGGTTGGTGTACGTGTTGGCGAGCCAGTAGCCGGCGTATTCGGTGAAGTTCCGGGTGAGCTCGGAGGTCCGGGCGTGGAACCCGGTCTCCTTGGTCATCTCGGGTTCGGCATCGGTGCTCATACGGAAGGCCGTCGCTTTCTTGAAGGTGTTCTCTGCCGGATACACGCGGACGTGGATGTCGGTGGGGATCCAGCCGTTGGCGGCGTCGATGTCGCAGGGGCACGCCGACGAGACGCACACCAGGTCGGTGAGCGCACGGAGCAGGACGTAGTCGCCGGGTCGGGACCAGGGTTCTTCGAAGAAGATCTGGTTGTTGTCGTCGAGGTTGGTGTTGAAGAAGAAGTTGATGGCCTCCCAACCCTTGCGGGGGGCTACGCCGAAGGGTGTCAGGACCCGGTTGAAGTTGTCGCTGCAGTTGATGTGGCCGGGGTAGCCCATCTCCTCGTAGTAGCGGGGGTTGCAGGCCGTGTTGAAGGTGTCGTGCCGGCCGACCGTGTCCTGGATGATCTCGACGAGGGGTTGGCCGTTGGCGGCGAAGTACTTGGCGAACAGGCCCGGCATGGGGTAGCTGGATCCCATGAGGCTGCGGGTCATGGTGGCATCGAGGGCCCGTTCGACGCCGGCTTCGAGGCCGGCGGTGGTGAAGACCTGGAAGTCGGAGCACTCGCGGCCCTCGACGTCGATGACCTGGATGTACTCGCCGGCGCTCACCTGATAGGCGATGGCAGTGGCCTTCGGGATCCGGATGTCCTGGTTCTGGTCGGCCAACGGGTCGGGGAGGACCTCCATGCCCGGTTCGGGCAACCGGGCCCGGTGCACCCAGACGATCACGTCCGTGGGTGGGTTCTGCTCGTGGGGGAGCATCCGGGTGCCGGGTACGCCGATCACGCAGATGACGGGAGCCTGTGCCGTGAGGCTGGTGGTCTCGCCGGCGGGGGAGTCGGGGGCGAAGAGGTGGACCGCCTCGGCGCTGCCGAGGTCGATGTCCTGTGCGGCGAGTGCGTCGGCGACGCGTCGGGCGTCGTGGAGGCCGTTTTCCCGGCCATCGGCGAGGATGGCGGCGATGCCGGCGGCGGGTGCGCCGCTCTCGATGCCGAGGAGTCCGGTGTGGCAGGTGCCGGAGCGGTCGAATGCGGCGACCTCGACGGGTTGGCAGCCCTCGGTGTCGACCACCTGAAGTGCATCGCCGGACTCGAGCAGGAGGGCGGTGACGGCGCCACCCTTGACGCGGTAGCGCTCGGTACCCGGGGCGATGTCGGCCAGGCCGGGGACAAGTAGCCGAGGCCCGGTGTCAGTCGTCGTCACGCTGCTCATCAGCGTAGGCCTCCCACGGCTGCTCTTGGTGGATGAACTGATTCTGCCACCCGAATGGGCCGTTGACCAGCGAAGATACCGAGCGTCGTCCCTGTGCCGGGCGATGTCTCCGGCTGGGTGAAATTTTCACTGGCAGTGAGTGTAGTTGATGTATATGATAGCCGGGTGACAATGGGCACACCGTTTTCGCACCGATCGAAACCATCCAAGTAGCCAGGGGGAAGCATGTCCACCGACATCGAACGGTTCATCGAGGCCGAAGGACGCCAGGATCAGGTCACCGAGATCAAGCGGCAGATCGAAGCCGAAGGCATCCAGTACCTCTACTGCCAGTTCGTGTCCGTCACCGGACGGATCATGGGCAAGGGCATCCCGGCCAAGCACTTCGAGACGATCGCCAACAAGGGCTTCCAGCTCGTCTACGGCTCGACGGCCAACCTCTTCGTCGACCGGCACGGGCAATACATCGGCTACGGCGCCGAGTCACGCGAGTTGGTCGGCGTCGCCGAGACCGACACCTTCTGCAAGCTGCCCTGGGACCCCAAGACCGCCCGGGTCTTCTGCACACTCTTCCGTGGGCGTGAGGAGGAGGTCGATGGCGGTGCGTTCCTCACCTCGGACTGTCGCGGCAACCTCAGGCGCATCCATGCCGAGTTCGAGGCCAAGACCGGCCTGCACCTGCGCGCAGGCACCGAGCCCGAGATGATGTGGCTCAAGCTCGACGCCAACGGCAAGCCCACCGTCGAGGGCCTCACCAAGCCCAACTGCTACCACATCGACCAGTTCGCCGAGTTGCAGCCGCTGATCCACCGGGTGGTCGAGTACGGCGAGGCCATGGGCCTCGACATGATCCAGGGCGACCACGAGGACGCTCCCGGACAGCTCGAGTTGAACTTCAACTTCGACCGTGCCGAGCTCACCGCCGACCGGCTCACCACCTACCGCCAGATCTGCAAGCAGGTCGGGCGCGAGCTGGGCGCCTTCCCCTGCTTCATGCCGAAGCCGTTCATGGGCGTGTCGGCCAACGGCTGCCACCACAACATCTCGTTGTGGACCGGCGAGCCCGACGAGGGCGGCGAGAACAAGTTCATGCCCGAGGGCGACGATCCGCAGATCCCCGGCGCGATCGGCATGAAGGCCATCGGCGGCATCTTGGAACACATCGATGCACTCACCTGCCTGGGCTCTCCCACCGTCAACTCGTATCGCCGCCTCTGGGACACCGGCTTCTGGGCACCCGTCTTCGCCGACTGGGGCTTCCAGAACCGCACCACCGCCCTGCGCATCAGCGCCCCGGGCCGCTTCGAGTACCGCTCGGTCGACTCGGCCGTCAACCCGTACCTCACCTTCGCAGCCCTCATCAAGGCGATGGACGACGGCCTCGACCGGAACCTCGACCCGGGTCCGCCCGAGGAGCGCAACATCTACGAGGCCATGGAGGCCGGCAAGGACGTCAAGAAGATCCCGATGTCACTGGGCGAGGCCCTCAAGGCACTCGCAGCCGACGAGGTCGTCAAGAGTGCCCTCCCCGGCGACATGTACCGCGTCTTCGAGCACTACAAGCGCGACGAGTGGGAGCGCTTCATGGCCACCGTCACGGACTGGGACATCGAGGAATATCTCGACATTCTCCCGTAGGCCCGTAGGTTCGCCGGCCAGACGGCCAACAAGAACAACCCCGACCAACCAACGACCAGGAGACGCCAACCATGTGTGGTATCGCCGGCATCATCCATCGTGATGGGCCATCGGACATGGGCGCGGAGCTCACCAGGATGCTCCAGTCCATGAAGCACCGTGGTCCCGACTCGACCGGCTACGCGTTCTACAGCGAGCCGGACGACCTCGTGACCATCCGCTTCATGCTCGCCGAACCCAACGAGTACGGGGGCTTCGGCTTCGACGAGAAGATCGAGCGCAGCCGGGCCGAGGTCGAGTCCCGACTCGCCAAGATCGGTGCCGACCTGGTCACGATCCACAGCGACACCGGCTACGCCTTCCGGGCCAAGATCCGCTACGACGGCGACCTCAAGACGCTGGCCGACTACCTCGAGGACATCCCGGGCTGTCAGGTCCTGTCGCTCGGCAACTCGCTCGAGATCGTCAAGGACCTCGGCGATGCCAACTCGGTCCTGGAGCAGTACAACCTGGGAGGCATCCGGGGCACCCACGGCATCGGCCACGTGCGCATGGCGACCGAATCCGATGTCGACCTGGCCAGCGCCCACCCCTACTGGGCGTACCCCTTCGCCGACGTGGCGGTCGTGCACAACGGCCAGCTCACCAACTACCACACGTGGCGGCGTCGCCTCGAAAGGGCCGGCCACAGGTTCCAGTCCGAGTGCGACTCCGAGATCATCGCCGTGTACCTGGCCGAGAAGCTCGAGAGCGGCATGGACCTCAACACGGCCATGAAGTACAGCCTCGACGACTTCGACGGCGTGTTCACCTATCTCGTGGCGACGAGCGATCAACTCGGCATCGCCAAGGACGAGATGGCGGCCAAGCCGCTGGTGCTGTTCGAAAGCGACGACCTGGTGGTCATGGCCTCCGAGGAGATCGCCATCCGTGCCCTGGTCGGCCGCGAGGTCGATACCAGGGATCCCTACGAGCGGGAGGTGCTCACATGGCAGGTCTGACCAAGAGCGGCGTCATCTACGACGCCCGGGGGCTCGTCGAGCCGGATCCCGAGCCGCCGATGACCGCCGAGATCGACGGCGAGAAGGCCGTCATCGACGCCACCGACCTCACGACCCGCAAGATCAACCTCGAACTGAAGCGCATCGTGTACGACGAGGGTGTCAACGAGGTCACGATCGTGAACCCCGGCTCCAAGCACTCGCTGGGCGTCGGGATCCTCAAGCGTTGCAAGATCACGTTCGAGGGCAGCCCCGGTTGGTACGCCTGCGGGCTGATCGACGGCCCCGAGGTCCAGATCAACGGCCGCGTCGGCTGGTCGCTGGCCGAGAACATGATGTCCGGATCCGTCGTCGTCGAGGGCCCCGCCGGCTCCCTGACCGGTGCCGCCCTGCGTGGCGGCGACCTGGTCATCAAGGGCAACGTCGGCGCCCGTACCGGCATCGACCAGAAGGGCGGCACGATCATCACCCTCGGCAACGCCGGCATCAACACCGGCTTCATGATGCAGCGTGGTCACCAGATCATCTGCGGTGACGCCAACGACGGCCTGGGCGACTCCATGTACGACGGCTTCATCTACGTCGGCGGCAAGATCGCCTCGCTCGGCGTCGACTGCGTGCCCGCCGAGATGGACGACTCCGACCACGAGTTCATCAACCGCAAGTTCGAGATCTACGGCCTCGGCACCCCGCCCGAACTCAAGAAGTTCGAGTGCGGCAAGGTGCTCCACAACTACGACGCGCTGGAGCCTTCCGAGCGCAAGCTCGTTCTCTAGGGGGAACCGACCATGCCAGAAGCAAACGACATGAAGGGTGTCGAGGTCAAGATCGACACCAACCGTCCGACCGACGTCCTCGGCAAGAGCAAGATCTTCACACCGGAGGTCATCAACGACATCCATGTGAAGGCCGAGCTCGGCCGCTACCGGATGAGGGGCTTCTCGATCTTCAAGAAGATCCCCCACTGGGACGAGCTGGTCTTCCTGCCCGGCACCCTGACCCGGTTCGTGATCGAGGGCTACCGCGAGAAGTGCGAGACCAAGACGGTCATCGGTGGCCGCTTCGCCGCCCACCCGCTGGAGCTCGACATCCCGGTGTACATCACGGGCATGAGCTTCGGGGCGCTCTCGATCGAGGCCAAGATGGCCCTCGCCAAGGGCGCATCCATGGCCGGGACCGCGACGTGCTCGGGTGAGGGCGGCATGATCCCGCCGGAACGCGACCTGTCGACCAAGTGGTTCTACCAGGTCATCCAGAGCCGCTACGGCTTCAACCCACACCACCTGATGCTGGCCGACGCCGTCGAGTTCTTCATCGGCCAGGGCTGCAAGGTCGGCCTCGGCGGCCACCTCATGGGCCAGAAGGTCACCGAGCAGGTGGCCGAGATGCGCTCGCTGCCAGCAGGCATCGACCAGCGCTCACCGGCCCGCCACCCCGACTGGATCGGACCCGACGACCTGTCGCTCAAGATCCAGGAGATCCGGGAGGCCACCAGCTACCAGATCCCGATCCAGCTCAAGTTGGGTTCCTCGAGGGTCTACGACGACGTGCGCATGGCAGCCAAGTGCGGCCCCGACTCCATCTACCTGGATGGTGCCGAGGGCGGCACGGGCGCCGGACCACACCTCGCCACCGAGGAGACCGGCATTCCGCTCATGGCCGCCATCCCCGAGGCCCGACGGGCACTCGAGGACGTCGGACTCGTCGACGAGGTCGACCTGGTCGTCGCCGGCGGCATCCGCAACGGCGGTGACGTCGCAAAGTGCATCGCACTGGGCGCCAAGGCCGTGGCGATCGGTACCGCTGCCCTGATGGCCCTCAACTGCAACAAGCACATCGAGGGCGTCACCGACTACGAGGGCACCGTCGGCGTGCCGGCCGGCGAGTGCTACCACTGCCACACCGGCCGTTGTCCCGTCGGCATCGCCACCCAGGACGTCGAGTTGCGGGCACGCCTCGATGTCGACGAGGCGGCCCTGCGGGTCTACAACTTCCTGCACACCCTCACGATGGAGGTCCAGTTGCTGGCCCGTGCCTGCGGCAAGACCAACGTCCACAGCCTCGAACCCGAGGACCTGGCGGCACTCACCTACGAGGCCTCCGCCATGGCCAAGGTTCCCTTGGCCGGTACCACCTACATCCCAGGCGTCAGCGAGGAGCGGGCGCTACAGGAGATGAAGGAAATGATGGCCAGGGGCTTCGCCCAGGCCGGGAACTAGGAGACAGCCATGGCAAAGAAGTCAGTCGCGATCGACGCCGAGGAACTCGCCGGCAGGCGCTTCGAGTATCAGGAGGACCGGTCGTTGGTCGAGGACCTCGACCTGCTCGAGCTCACGCCCGGCAAGGACCTGAACTGGCTCGAGGACATCCACATGCTCGAGGAGGACGGCATCCCGGCGGTGTTCGACCGCTACTCGAACTCGTTCCTTCGGATCTACTTCGAAATCCCGGAGGGCCGGGAGGACGAACTCGCCCGCAAGGTGCTCATGAAGCACCTCATCTCCGGCAACTCCTACGGCATCCAGCTCAAGGAGAAGCACTGCAAGTTCCATCAGGTCGAGCTCGGCCCCTGGGTTGCCGACTCCAGGTCGGTCGGCGACAACTACACGGCACCCGTGCTCGAGGGCTGGGAGGCCCCGACCCACTAGGTCCCCGAATCCCCGAACCGTCGTTCGGGCCGTCGGCCCCCGGGTCGGCGGGGTTCTGCCCCGTTCCGTCAAGCAGGGAGTCTCCATCGTGAGTTCTTCGCCAGTACCCGAGTCCGTCCGCTACTGCATCATCGGTGCCGGAATCCACGGCCTGTCGACCGCCTGGCACCTGGCCCGCGAGCTCAAGGCCCGCGGCACCGGTGACGGCAGCGACATCGTCGTCCTCGAGAAGTCACACGCCGGCGCCGGCCCTTCGGGGATCGCCTGCGGCGTGGTCCGCAACAACTACTTCCAGCCAGCCATGCGCGAGTTGATGGCCCACTCGGTCCAGGTGTGGGAGTCGGACCCCGAGGCGTTCGAGTACCACCCGGTCGGCTACCTCCAGATCTCCTACGAGGAGATGCGGGAAGACGTGGCGACCATTGCCACCCAGCAGGAGGCCATCGGCTACGAGTCGGTCTTCATCGAGGGCGAGCAGGAGACCGCCACCTACATGAAGGGCATCTTCGACGACTGGCGCTGCACCGGAGTGACCAGCGTCCTGCACGAAAAGAAGGGTGGCTACGCCCACAACATGGCGACCGTCAACGCCCTCCTGGCCAAGGTCGAGGCAGAGGGCGTCAGCGTGGTCACCGATGTGCTGGTGACCGAACTGGCCGTGAACGGTGGCGCCGTCACCCATGTGGTCACCAACGAGGGCCAGGCCATTGCCGTCGACCATGTCGTCGCCGCCGCCGGCCCCTGGGTGCCGAAGTTGTGGGAGATGCTCGACCTGCCCGACACCACGGACATCCTCGTGGACGGCGAGATCCTCACCCAGCCGACCTGGAAGTTCTGGGCCCTCCAGGAGGGCACCCTCGACGTCGATCCCGGCTACCTCATGAACAACGAGGGCACGATGCCCCCGGTCGTCCACGTCGATGCCGATGCGCCGCTGTACGACGAGGACGGCAAGCAGCTCATCGACGGCAAGTGGGGCATCTACTACAAGCCCGACTTCAACTTCGGCGGCGTGCAGGGCGGTTACATGCCCTACCCGGTCGAGCGTCCCTGGCGGGATGTCGCCATCGACCCGTACGGCCCGTCCAGCCCGGACTTCATCGTCGGCGAGGATTTCCGCGAGGTGTGGGCGTCGGCCCTTTCGCACTGTCAGGGTCGGTTCGAGGGCAAGGCCAGCCTCATGAGCCACGCTCCCTCGGGCGGTATCGGAGCCTTCACCCCCGACAGCTTCCCCGTGTTCGACACCTTCTGCGAGAACGTCTACGTGATCGCCGATTCGAACCACGGGTTCAAGATGATCGGCGTGGGTGCCCTCGTGGCCAAGGAGCTGGTCGGCGAGACGCAGTCGCTGCTCGAGCCGTTCCGGTACTCCCGGTACGCCGCCGGTCGCCTGCACCCGCTCAGCAACTCGCCGTACCCCTGGAGCTAGATCTCTGGGGCCAGATCCCTGGGAGCTAGCGGTCCGAGGGTTCCCGTTCAAAGAGCCGGCGCTCGATCTCGGTGGGCCAGGGCCAGCCCAGGAGCCTTCCGGCGGCGAGCGCACCGAGTGCGGGGGCGCACTTGGCGGCGTAGCCGTTGCCGCCGATGAGCGCACTGACCCGATCGGTCAGGTCGTCGATGACCGGATGGCCGGACGCCGTGTAGGTGGTGACACAGGGGACCGTGCGGCGTCGGACCACGTCACGGTCGAGGAGTAGGCCGGGGAGCAGGTCGAGGAGCAGCCGTTCCTGGCCGGCGGCTCCCTCGAGGTCGCCATCGGTGCGGAACCAGGCAGAGATCCGGTCGGCGTCGAGTCGCCGCCCATGGTGTGAGACGCCGATCTTGACCACGACACGCCCGTCCGGGCCGGCCTTCGGCGGGAGCACGAAGCAGTGTCGGTCCTCGGCGTCGGGCTTGACGATGAGGCTTGGCAGGTCGGCCAGCCGCTCGGCGTCGGCGGGGGAGAGCTCGACGTGGAGCATGGTGTGGGTACCGACGGTCAGGTCCAGGTCACCGGCCGGCGTGTCGCCGTGGGCGAAGAATGGCCCCGTGGCGAGCACGACCCGATCGGCGGCGAACGTTCCGGCCGACGTCCCGAGCTCGACGACGTCTCCCCGGTCGAGCACCGAGGTGACCAGTGCGTCGATGACGGTGCCACCGGCGGAGGCGCAGGCCGTGCCCTCGGCCCGAACGTAGGCCCGGGGGTCGAGATGCCCGGCGCCCGGCCCCTGGTGGATCCCGTGGAGGCCCTCG